>NZ_QRKI01000027.1:0-238 GCF_003471885.1 Bacteroides sp. AM16-24 | reverse complement strand
TTTTCTCTTCCTTCCAGTTTTCTCCTTGCTAAATATCTCTTTTCTCCGTATCAAATTCGGTTTAAACTATAAAAATCATCTCTTCAACCGAATTTGTACCGAGTTAACACCGAGTTTGTACCGAATTATCTTTGTAGAGTCTTTGGCTGCAACAATGTTTGAATCTCTTTCGTATCCTTTTCTCTTGCCTCGCGCGTATGTATATATATAATGTGTACCCTTCCGTGCCCGTCCACGT
>NZ_QRKI01000026.1:13503-35677 GCF_003471885.1 Bacteroides sp. AM16-24 | reverse complement strand
ACAAGAAGGGCGTTCTCTTTTTTGTGGAGACTATGAATTATTCAGGTTAAAAACCATCCTAATGCAGACGCTTTAAATCGATTAATTTATGAATTTGTCGCAACGATAGAAAAGCGTGAACTTGAACTCTGGCAACAGGGTAAAGCAATTAATTTGGATGTTCTAAAAGATGTACTTTCTGAAAAGCAAGAACAGGAAGATAAATCTTCGTTTATTCCCTTTTTCAAGCAAGAGGTAATGACTTCTGGCTTAAAAGAGAGTACTAAACGCAATCATTTGTCTACGCTTGCTCTTTTACAAGAATTTAAGAAAAATGTAACATTTTCAGATCTAACTTTTGAATTTGTATCCTCTTTCGAATACTTTCTGCAGTCAAAAGGATATCACACCAACACGATAGCCAAACACATGAAACACTTGAAACGCCATATTAATGTAGCCATTAATAAAGAATATATGGATATACAAAAATATGCCTTCAGAAAATATAAAATTAAAACTGTAGAAAACGGCCATACGCATTTGTCTCCGGAAGAATTGGAAAAGTTAGAGACCTTGCAATTGACAGGACGCTATACGAAATACCAGAAAACATTAGATGCATTTTTGTTCTGTTGCTATGCTGGTATGCGATATTCTGATTTTGTAAATATGAAGCCTGATAACATTGTAGAGATGCATCAGGAGACATGGTTGATATATAAATCTATTAAAACCGGTACTGAAGTTCGATTACCATTATATTTACTTTTTAGTGGAAAAGGAATTCTAATTTTGAATAAATATCAGGCAAACCTACAAGACTTTTTTCATTTAAGGGATAACTCAAATGTGAACAAAGAACTAATAATAATTGCCCGGTTAGCAGGACTGGCTAAAAAGGTGTCATTTCATACTGCTCGACATACCAATGCTACATTATTAATTTATAATGGTGTCAATATCACAACTGTGCAGAAGCTTTTGGGGCATAAGAGCGTGAAAACCACACAAATATACACGAATGTAATGGATGCGACAATAATAAGTGACTTGGAGAAAAATCATTCGTCGGTTCATCGCAAAAAAGGAAAGTAAATTCTATTAAAGTTTAAGGTGTAACCGCTTATCATGTAACTACTGGAATATTGGATAAATGGTTTACACCTTTCCTTGCAAATCTGTTTGCCAAGCATCTTATTTTTTTGTTCTATTTCTCTTATTTCCTCTGTTTCCTTTCTTAGTATTCTTTATATTTACATAATGCTATTACCGGGTAGCAGCATCTTATGTTAACATAATACCCCTTTTCTTATTCGTTTTATACAATGTACCTTACATCTATATTACTTTATTTCATGCAACTACAATTGTGGATCTGCTGCTTCACAATAATGAGGCAGTATATTCACGACTGTGGAGCACGTACTCCACATTGGTAGACAACAGTAAAACATTGTCTATTAGTAAAATAAGTATGTGCAGTTGTCCCGATGGATATAGGCAGTTGATATTTACACTCCCTGCTTAGAATAGACGTAAGTAGGCAAAAAATGGAATACTACATAATGGAAATTACTCTAATCCGAAACCTTTTAGTAGAAAAAAGCAGGGAAATGCGGAGATTATGAAATAATCATTTTTTGCATATATAATGATTAACGGCAAGGTAATCAGTGATATATGCATGTTTTGGAAAGGTGTAGGTAAATTTGCCTACACCTTTCTTGATCTGCTGCCACCACCGTTCTATATCTGATCAACAGGGAGATACAGAGGTTGGTGTAAGCGTGTAGGCAAAATTACACTATAAAATCTTATGTAATTGTGCCTCGACACTTTTGGAAAAGCTGTATATATCATGCAAAGCGTTTTTATTAATATGACAATTTCATGAGATCATAATTAATTGGTTTGTATTTGTTTACATAAGTTTATTGGATAAGCTGTATAGTCTCTATTCCGTAGCTCATTTATATTCTCGATTAAGCGTCAACGTACTGATAATGAGTAAATTCCCTGTTGAAAATGGAAGAATTATGGTAGATACAAATAAATATATTATGTTTTATATGACTGAAAATTAGTGTATTACAAATCTATTTCATTCATGTGCAAGTTCTTTGTTTATATTTATACACCTGTTTATCAGCGTTGTAAGCAAAACCAAGTCCTGCGAAAACGCTACAAATCTCATATATTGGTATGCAAACGCAGGAAGTGGCAATTAAGCCTGATCTGAAAGTTATTTTAAAGGCTGATAGTGAAATACTTGACGAAGTTGTTGTAGTGGCATACGGTACAGCCAAGAAATCCTCTTTTACAGGCTCTGCGTCTACAGTAAAGGCTGATAGATTAGAAAAACAACAGAACTCAAATGTGTCAAAGGCATTGGAAGGTGCCGTTGCCGGTGTGCAAATAACTTCTTCTACCGGACAGCCTGGTAGTGCGGCTACGATATCTGTTCGTGGTATTGGATCTATTAGTGCCGGTCGCAGCCCGTTGATTATCGTAGACGGTGTGCCTTATGAAGGCTCTTTAAATTCTATCAACAATGCGGATATTGAATCAATGACGGTGTTGAAAGATGCTGCTGCAAACTCTTTATATGGTGCTCGTGGTGCAAATGGAGTTGTCATGATCACTACCAAGAAAGGTACTAATGGTAAAACCGCGGTTAGCTTAGATGCAAAATGGGGGGCCAACTCTAGGGGAGTAAAAGCTTACAAAACAATACGTAATGCAGGCGAATATTATGAAATGTTCTGGGAAGCGCTGAAAAACGCAAATATGAACATCGGAGGAATGAGTAGTGCTGAAGCTGCTATCAATGCCTCACAAAACTTGGTTCCCACATTAGGAGGATACAATGCCTATAATGTAGACAATGCTTTGTTAATAGACCCGGTAAGCGGCTATTTAAACCCGAATGCGCAGTTGCTGTATAATGAAGACTGGCAGGAAGACCCATTCAAGAATGGTCTGCGCCAAGAGTATAACTTATCTATCAAAGGCGGTACGGAGAAAACATCTTTCTATGCATCGCTGAATTTCTTGGATGATAATTCTTACCTTCGTAACTCAAACTTTAAAAGATATACAGGACGTCTGAAATTAGACCATCAGGTAAATGACTGGCTGAAAACAGGCTTTAATATGGCGTATGCTCAAACCAATACAAACTCTCCGAATGTAGGTGGTTCCAACTATTCGTCTTTGTTCTACTTTGGACAAAATATAGCCCCAATTTATCCTATTTACAGATATGACAGAACAGGGCAACCGATTTTGGATGCAACAGGAGCTCCCGCTTATGACTATGGTGTGACAGAAGGACACGAACGTCCTTATGGTGCTAACGCTAATCCTTATGCACAATTGATGAATGATATCCGTGAATATACTTATGATATCGTATCCGCAAAGGCTTATGCCGAGGTTAAGTTCTTGAAAGATTTTAAGTTCACATTAAACTTGAGTGCTGATAATTTTGGATATACAGGAGTAGACTTCCAAACCCCGATCGGAGGAGATGCACTAAACGTAAATGGACGTAGCTACAGAACCACTCAACGCTACTTTGCACTCAACACAAACCAGTTGCTTACTTATGAAAAAACGATTGGCGACCATCGTTTTGATGTACTGTTGGGGCATGAAGTCAAAGCAGACAAAAAGACTTACCTGCAAGCTATGAAAGAGCAATTCCTGATTCCAGACAATCCGGAACTCTCCAATGGAGCCGCATTAAAAGACGCGACTTCTTATACCAGCGAATATCGTCTAGAGGGTTTCTTTAGCCGTATACAGTATGACTATAAAGACAGATATTATCTGACAGGGTCTTATCGTCGTGATGCATCTTCACGTTTCCATCCGGATAACCGCTGGGGTAATTTCTGGTCAGTAGGCGCTTCATGGCGTATCAGTGAAGAAAGTTTCCTCCGGGATGTCAAAGCTATAAACACCTTGAAGCTGAAAGCCAGTTACGGAACACAAGGTAATGATGCTTTGGGTAACGACACTCCTTACTTGGATCAATATACCGTAGTTCCGCAAGATGGTGCTATTGGTATTACTTACGACTGGCGCGGAAATAAAGATTTGACTTGGGAAAAGAGCAATAACTTCAATGCCGGTATTGAATTCGGCTTCTGGGATATTGTAAGCGGAAATGTGGAGTACTTCATAAAGGAAACTAAGGATCTGTTGTATTACAAGTCTATGCCTCCTTCTGCAGGTTTGCCTAATATTATTGCTGTGAACGACATGTCTATGAAGAATTCTGGTATTGAAGCAGAAGTGGAAGTTAAGATTATCAATACCAATAATATTAAATGGAATGTAAGTGCTAATATCACTAAATATAAGAATGAAGTGACTAAATTGGCGGAAGGCAAAGATCCGGATGGATATTATACCGGCAACTATTGGAGGAAAGTGGGTGGCAGCTTATATGATTGGTATACATATAAATATGCAGGCGTAGACCCGGCTAACGGTGACGCTTTGTATTATGTGGATGTAACGGATGAGGCCGGAAATACAACAATTGATACGACAAATGATCCCAATAAAGCTACTCGTTACCAGATAAACAAATCCGCAATACCTACATTGTATGGTGGTATCGCAACTACGGTAGAGGCTTACGGCTTCGACCTGAGTATTGCAACTGCATTCCAGGGTGGCGGCTATATTATGGACTCGGGATATATGGCGTTGATGGGTGGCGGTGATGCCGGTACAAACTGGTCACCGGATATCTTCAATCGTTGGACACCTGAAAATGCAAATTCAAACGTGCCTCGCGTACAGCAAGGTTATCAATATGCAAATCAGTCATCGGATCGTTTCCTGACGAAAAATGACTGTTTCAGCCTAAAGAATGTGACTCTAGGATATACATTGCCCAAAGCATTGCTTAATAAAGTCGGCATTCAGTCTTTACGTATCTACGCAAGCGGCGATAACTTGTATTTTACTTCTAAAAGACAAGGTCTTGACCCGAGACAATATATGGATGGTACTATGAATGCTGCTGCATATTCAGCCATCAGAACCATTTCTTTCGGACTTAATTTGAACTTTTAAATGAGAAACTATGAAATTATTAAAACTGACAACAATATCACTTCTTGCCGCATCCTTGACTTTTAGCTCTTGCGGTGAAGATTTTATCACAGTGGAACCTACGGTAGTAGCTACCGGTGACCAGATTGATGACTTGGCACAGAAAAACCCCGACAAGCTGATGATTATAGTAAACCCTTTGCTTGCCGGTGTGTATAACTATCTGAATCAGTATAATACGCAGGGTTCCAGCCGTACTGTACACAACGATTTCGGTTGGATGAGTGTCATGCACGTAGGTGACGTGATGACAAATGATCTGGCTTTCCATGTACAGGGATCCGGTTGGTTCACCTATGATTACATGTTCGATTACCGTTCGGAACAGTACGTCCGCCCATATTGGTATTGGAACTTTTTCTATTCCATCATCAATAAATGCAATGACATCATCAGTAAAATACCAGAAGGGGTAGATAATACTGAAGTAAAAGCAGCAAAGGGACAGGCTTTGGCTTTGAGAGGTATTTCTTATTACTACCTTATTAATATGTTCCAGCAACCTTACTCGCAATTGAGTGATCCTGCAACAGCACCTGGTGTACCTCTGATTTATACGACTGCCGAGGGTGAGTCCCGCTTGAATCGTGTTCCGGTGGCAGAGGTATATGCACAATCAGAAAAAGACCTTACAGATGCTATTGGCTTGCTGGACGGATTCCAACGAACTTCTAAAACGGCTATCAATAAGGAAGTGGCTCAATTACTCCTTTCACGCGTATATCTGGCTATGGAACGCTGGAACGATGCTGCAACAATGGCTCATGAGGCACGCATCAACTCTAATGCACAATTAATGAGTAGCATTGAAGTAGCCAGAGACGGATTTAACGATATAAATAACAAAGAATGGATGTGGGGGGCAGATATTACGGCGGAAACGACAACCATGTTTGCTTCATTCTTCTCATTCATGTGTACGTTTGATGCCGGTTATGGTGGAAGCGTAGGGCAGTACAGAAAAATAGATGCAAGATTATATGAAAGCTTTACTCCTACCGATGCACGATTGGCGCAATTTAAGAGCCCGGATGCTGTAGTTAATCCTGAAAGTACTGATATTACGATAAAATGCCCTGCATATACCAACTTCAAATTCAAGAAGGTTACAGGATGGGAAGCGGACTATGTATTCATGAGACTTTCAGAAGCCTACCTGACTGAAGCGGAGGCACTGGCTCATCAGAATAAGAATGGGGAAGCTGCTGCAGTATTGAAAGAATTGATGGTAAACCGTGACCCTAGTTGGTCTAAATCTTCTGTTACAGTAGATGACGTTTATACTCAACGTCGTTTGGAATTATGGGGTGAAGGCTTCTCATTCTTTGATCATCTTCGCTTGAAGAAAGACATTGTCCGTAATTATGAGGGAAGTAACCACTGGGTAGGCGGAAGAAAGAATGTCTCGGCTGGTGACTGGTTGTTGATTTATCAGATACCAAGAACGGAGCTTCAAGAAAACGATATGATAACAGAAGAAGACCAAAATCCATAATTACATAATTTTAATATATAACAGTTATGAAGAAATATATGTCTAAATATTTATTCTTATTGGTGGCGGCAATTTTATTTTTTGCTTGCGAGGACGAGAATACTCCTTCTTTGTCCCACCGGGAATATGATTCAACTAAAGCACCGGTAGTATCTCTCAGCAATATTTCCACTAAATATGGTTCGGAAATATATGCTGCAATGAAAACAGATAATGCTCAAGGACTGGACATTCTGCAACAAGGCATTTTGTTGAGCGACGATCAAAGTAAATTGAATATAACGCAGGCTACGCGCGTGGTTGCAGCGTCCAATGAGGCAGAGTTGCAGCAACTTACTTTTTCTGGATTGAAAGCGGAGACCACTTACTATCTCCGTAGTTATAGTATGAATAAGGAAGCGGTAGGTTACGGTGAGATACAACAAGTCACTACCGGCAAGGCTTGGGAACGCAGTTTTACTTTCAAGGAAGACTTTACGACCACTTCATGTGTTCAAACTCTTGCAACTTTTCAGTTTGGCACGATGCTGGATAGGGGATGGACTCCGGTCAAAACAGCTGGTAACTTTTATGATCCGGCTACGGATGCCAATCCTTTTGGAGATGCAGCTTATGTATTTTGTTCCGAGAGTTATACTATCTTTGATAAAACCGGCGATGTAACCGATGCCGATAACTTGTTGGAATTTGTAGCTGACTTTACCGATGGAATGAAACCGCAAGTAGCAGTGAAAGCTGCTTCATTTGGAGCCCCCCCTATTAACAACGCCGAATATTGGGATTCTTACCAAGTGATCGCTTCTTTAGAGCCTATCACAACAGTGGAGGAGGCAAATGCGGCCGATGTCATTGCCGAAGTTGCTGTTTCCGAAGCAACCACTTGCCAGAAAGTAACTTTCGATTTAGACGATAAGTATGCCGGAAAAGTTGTTTATATTGGCATCCGGCATAAATATAGCGCTGAGGGATATACTTTGCTCATCCATTACGTGGATGCAACAGCTCTATTTGAACCTATTGCGTAACGCCCATAAAGCAAAGATATGAAGAAATGAGGCAGGCAGTATTTGCCTGCCTCATTTTGTATTTTTACTCTAAATTCAGAAATAATGAGAAACATATATTGTTCATATAGAAAAAATGTATGCGTGACGCTACTTTTTCTTTTCATTTTTTTGCAGGCAGGATATGCCAATATAGCCGACCCAACCCCGGCAACGGTGACACAGCCTGATGGTACGCAACTGACAATCCGGTTGCATGGAGATGAATTTTATCATTTCAACACAACTTTAGATGGGTATACGATTCTGAAGAATCCGAATAACTTCTACGTATATGCTGAAAGAAGAGACGGTCGCCTTGTTCCGGGCAAAGTAATTGCTAATAATAAAGCCATGCGTCAGGAAGCTGAAAATAGATATCTGGAAGGAATAGAGAAGTATATGACAGCACCCAAGGAACGCGTTGTCACGAGGACAAATGCGAAACAGTATGTACGTCAAGGTTTACTATCCAAGATTAGCAGTTCCGGATTCAGGGGGATTATCATTCTGGCACAATTCTCAGATAGAAGCTTCTCTATAACAGACTATCCGGTAGAAATTAGGAAAATGATAAATGACACAGAGTATACCGGCAATGGGGCGACTGGAAGCGTGCGTGATTATTTTTACGATTCATCTATGGGAGGATTCGAGCCTCAGTTTGATATTGTTGGTCCTGTGACGCTTGATTACAAGCAAACAGATGCGGATGGGGCGAATAATGGACAGGCACTTGTCAAGGATGCCTGTCTGAAGGCTGACCAGTTTGTTAACTTCGCTGATTATGATTTAGATGGAGACAATTCAGTGGATATGATTTATGTGATATTTGCCGGTGCAGCTTCCAGTTATGCGGGTAATAATGAAAAGTATCTATGGCCGCATGCTTACGCTCTGAATAGCATGGCAGTAAGGCTGGATGGGGTATATTGTAACCGTTATGCCTGCTCTACCGAACTGACCGGAGGGGAAATGAATTCGGAAATGGATGGAATCGGTACGGTTTGTCATGAATTCAGTCATGTATTGGGACTTCCGGATTTTTACGATACTGATTATGAAAAAAGCGGGGGAGTAGCTCCACATCCGGGTGACTGGTCGCTAATGGCAAGCGGCAGTTATCTGAATAATTCGAAGACGCCTCCTTCTTATTCTGCATATGAACGGTATATGGTAGGATGGGGTACTTCTGAAAAGATTGAAGGTCCCGGAAATTATGAATTACCGGCTTTGAATATATCCAATAAATCCTATTTCTTTCCGGCGCAATCTTCCGGTGAGTACTTTTATCTTGAAAACAGGCAGCAGACAAAGTGGGATGCTTATCTTCCGGGACACGGAATGCTGGTATACAGAGTGGATCTGACAAATGAGTCTGTTTGGAACATGAATACCGTTAATAATAACCCGGATCACATGTATTATGAATTATTATGTGCGGACAATAATGCACCGGCAACTGCCGGAAATGCATTTCCGGGGTCTCTTAATGTCAAAGAGCTGACAGACGAAACAATGCCTTCATTACGTTCTTGGACAGGAATCCCGACAGAAAAGGAGATCACCGGGATAAAAGAAGACAATGGAATCATTTCTTTTACCATACAGCCCCCCTTAAATGTTTCTTATGTAGAGGATTTTGAGAATATTCAAAAAGAAACATGGACCTCGGAGACAATGGATGGCACTATCGGGAAGTGGATTTTTAGCAATGCGCGTACTTATGCAACTTCCGAAGTCGGTGTGGGGAATGGAAGTAGAGTCGCAAGTGTTAAAAATGGAAAGATAGAGATGGAAACTGACATAACCGGTAGCGTAAAATCTGTCAGTATTCTCGCATGTAAATCCGGAGCTTTTGGAATGAAGAATGTTCGAATAGAAGTTTCTGAAGACAAGGGTGCGTCATGGAAAGTATATGGCGAAAATATACTTCTTTCAAGTAATGTTATGGAAACTTATACGAACCGGATTACGATGCAGGGCTGTTTGCGTTTCCGTATTGTCGGTGTTGCTTCTGCTGAAGCCTATATTGATGATTTCCAAATAAAATGTGATTTGCCGGATGCCATTGAGGATATTCAAAACATCGGAAGTTCTTTGAAAGTTTATCGCTTTGGACAAGATGTTATTGTGCATACCTCTACTGAAGGTAAGCCAATAGAAATATATTCGGTAACTGGGATGAAAATAGCTTGGCAAGAATCTGTCAGTGGAAAATGTATATTCAGATTACCAGAAAAAGGTATGTATATCATTAGGCAGGCAGGAGAAAGTCTGAAAATCTTGTATTAACACAAACTTAGAAACTGTTTCTCTGTATTTTTCATTTCTACTTTTTTCACCTTTGCATCTAATAAACAACAAGCTAGTGATTTGTATCATTCGTTGAAATACTATTAAGCCACTAATCCCTGATTGTAACTATATACTTTATTATATCCAAGTCTTGGTACAATAAAGTATATAGTTGTGTACTCGTATTATGGAAGACCTGGACGAGGCTATTACTTTGTTGACTGGTGCTTTTGCACGTGCTAATAAAGCTGAAATATCAGTGGAAATGGTTGTGCCCGTACCAATTTGCTGATGGGTAAATGGGCTGCTGCGGCTTCTGATGCTGCAAAAGCTTATAACTCTTCTGCTCCTTATTCTGTTACGGAAGTTAGTCAACCGACTTTCTACAATGCTACGAACAATGCATGGATTTTTGGGATCGTAGTGACTACGGAAGACTATCTGGTAAAGATCGATATTGTAAACTACTGCTGTCCGATAAAATATATACTTTCACCCATGGTTATTGAAGCTTGTGTGATAACAACAAAATAATTAGAAAGGGCTGAATCCTGCAGATGGAATCAGTCCTAATTTTATAACTTAATTAAAAAGGCTTATCGGACAGAAGTAATAAAAAATTAATAATCAGATAAAAAACATTCATTTCTTTTTTGGCGGTAATAGGATATTTGCTTCCGATTACTACTCAATACATTCCAAATACTAAGCGGGCGTATTTATTTGACAACATTCAGGAAGGTATCATCTGTATAGTAAATAACCAGAAAACAGAAGGAAAAGTGAATATTCATTTATTAGGTAGCGTACTACATTATCTGAATAAAAAACAAAGGGTCAAATGGAAAGTGCTTTTAAAATCTCATAAAATAAAGTGGAAAGACGAACAGCTGTTAGCTGTTATTCTCATTTTTTTAATTGACCTATTTAGAAGGTGCACTTAACGGCTCACCTTCTTTTCTGAAACAAGGAATATTCTTTTATTTTCTGAATATCCTTTTCAAGAAATCATAATCTTTCCTTATCTTCCGCCAATAGGAAATTTCGCAGCGAAATTTGCTTGATTCCTTGATAATTTCCTCCGCTCTGCATTTCATCCATAGTGACTACATATTTAGGATAATTGTCCGGAATTTCCAAGAGATTACCAAACTCCCGCTGAACGGCTGCTTCATCGAGGAGCATATATGCCACTTGAATATAAATTTTATGATCTCTTTGGGAAGCTATAAAATCAATTTCCTTATTTCCATTCTTTCCGACATATACTTCATAGCCATACCTTAATAAATCTATGCATACCACGTTCTCTATCAATTTATTGATGTCTCTCCGAAAATCGTGATGACGTATAGCATTGTGCAGTCCCAAGTCTTCAAAATAATATTTTTCTCCAATTTCAAAGATTTTCATGCCTTGAGTTTCCGCCCGTTGTATCTTGTAAACAAAAAAACTATTGCATAATGCCTTCAGGTAGTTCAGGATTGTTTGTGTAGGTATGTTTACTTGCTGGGACTTCAGATATTTACTGATATTTTGAGCGGAAAAAAGAGAGCCGGTATTATCAACTAAGTAGCCTACCAGATTCTCTAAAAACGATACGTTCCTAATCGATTCACGAGCAACCACATCTTTCAATAGAATAGTAGAGTAAACATTCCTCAAATATTCAAATATAACATTTATATCCATCGCTAAATTATGGATATAAGGCATTCCTCCAAACATAAGATATAATCTTAAACTTTCTGGAGAATCTTGCAGTTGGTTGAATCTCAAAAATTCTTCGTAACTGAGTGAATGAACCGGAAACTCAATATATCTTCCAGCCAGATGAGTCGCAAGTTCACCGGAAAGCATTTTGGCATTGCTCTCCGTACAGTAGATGTCGCATATATTTTCATTTAATAGACTCCGCAAACAGAGTTGGAATTCCTCTATCTCTTGTACTTCATCGACAAAAAGGTAATTATAGTTATGACCTGCCGCCTTTTTCAGAACATATTGATAAAGGTCCATATAGTTCTTCATATCCGCAAAAGCCAATAATTCTTTGTCTATAAAAATAATATTAGCTTCCGGTGTCTTTTCTTTTATGATATCCGATATTTGCAAAAGAATGTAACTTTTGCAAATTCTACGTTGATCGGTTATCACTTTTATTAAGTCCTTGCCAATAAATGGTTCTATCTTATTGGTACATAAAGGACGGGATATGTAACTTTTCATATTCAATCATAATTGAATCTTTTAGTGTATTTGTTAAGTTTGTACATTATAACTTTATGTGGATAGCATTAACTGTTACAATGTGATTCAAGTTTTTTGTTCTATTTTTCTTTTTCACTTTTCTCATTGGGGATATTACACAATGAGCATAGAGAAGAATTTTTATTGAACAGCTGCAGGTCGATAATAAGTATAGGAATAATATTCTATTTATCGCTTTTACCTATGCTATCATCAAAAACGTGCACATATAGATATATTAACATTATATTTAGCTATACAAACCATTCCTGAAGTGAATTTTCCGAACAAAAACATTCATATATTATTAATATAGTGAGTTTGCGGAATTTCAGTTGAAAAAATTATCATTAATTACATTTCTCAATTGAATTAAACACATAGTACCTGTTTTGTAGTTCATCAATGCTATTCACAGATAAATAATACACTGATAATAAAACGATTAAATAGTCAGCGCAGTATATTTGTGGTAGGTGTAAATGCGTTTTTCTGTTTTTTAGCTGCTTATATATCAATATATTATAAATTGTTGATACTAAAATTGAAGTTCTAATCACACGCGCAAACATCTGTTTATCAGATATGTAGTATGCGCATAGTTCTGCGAAAACGCTTCAGATTACGTATATTGGCATGCAAGCACAAGAGGTAGCGATTAAGCCCAATGTAAAAGTAATAATGAAGTCCGATTCTGAGATGCTCGATGAAGTAATGGTAGTAGCTTATGGTACAGCAAAGAAATCAGCTTTTACAGGTTCTGCATCGACCATTAAAGCTGAAAAAATTGCAGAGAGGACAGTCTCCAATGTAACAAATGCAATGGCTGGTCAAGTGGCAGGTGTACAGATTACCCAGAATAACGGTCAACCGGGTAGCTCGGCCAGTATCCGTATTCGTGGTATTGGATCTATGTCTGCCAGCAATGCTCCTCTATATGTTGTAGATGGTGTGCCTTATGATGGTGAAATTTCAGCCATTAATCCACAGGATATTGAGTCCATGACAGTATTGAAAGATGCTGCAGCCAATGCTATTTATGGCGCACGCGGTGCTAATGGGGTGGTACTGATTACTACCAAAAGGGGATCTACCGGCGTAGCACAGATCACTGTAGATGCCAAATGGGGAGCCAACAAGCGTGGCGTACCTAATTATGATGTGATGACTGACCCTGCAATGTATTATGAGACTGCTTATCGTGCCATGTACAACTCTAAGATTTATAATGGCTCTTCTGCTGCTGAGGCTTACGCTTTTGCAGATAAAACATTTCTGGATGCTAATAACGGTGGTTTAGGTTATCTGGTCTATACTGTTCCTGAAGGTCAGAAATTGATTGGCAGCAACTTCAAGTTAAACCCTAATGCCACTTTGGGCTATTCAGACGGAACTTATTATTACAGACCGGATGACTGGTATGATGAGATTTTTGGTGGAGGTAACCTGCGTCAAGAATACAACGTGACAATTTCCGGCGCTTCTGATAAGTTGAACTATTATGTATCAGCAGGCTATTTGGACGACAACGGTATTATAGCTAATTCGGGTTTCCAACGTTTTGCCGGTCGTGCCAAAACTGACTACCAAGCTAACAAATGGTTGAAAGTCGGTACCAATATCGCTTATACCTATTATAATATTAAGTCTCCGTCGGGACAAAAAGATTGGGGTTCTACCGGCAACTTGTTCTACATATCCAACTTGATTGCCCCCATCTATCCAATGTATGTCCGTAATGCAGATGGATCTGTCATGAAAGACAACAGGGGAATGACTGTTTATGACTTTGGCTCAGGCTCTACCAATTTCAATCGCCCTACTTTAATGGGTAATCCGGCAGGTACATTGAATTTGGATGACCAGAATACCTACAGTGATATGTTGAGTTCCAAATGGTATGCTACCATTACTCCGATAGAAGGATTGAACATCACCGCTACTTTAGGCGCCAATGTATTGAATCAACGCGAAAACACGCTGAATAATCCCTTCTATGGAGGTGCTGTTTCTGCAGGAGGTTCCGTGTCTGTTATCCATCAACGCATTTTCGATATTAACCAGCAGTATATGGCAACTTACAAGAAAACATTCAATCAGTTGCATAACATGGACTTGCTGGCAGGTTTTGAGTCTTATTCCCATAAAATTCAATACTTAGGAGGTTCCAACTCCAAACTTTACAATCCTACGATTGGTGAACTTAACAATGCTATCAACACTCCTCCGAGTGTAAGTTCTTATACGCATGAGTATGCCACACTCGGCTATCTGGCACGTGCCCAATATGATTATGACGGAAAGTACTTTGTATCTGCTTCCTATCGTCGTGATGCTTCTTCACGTTTCCATCCGGATAATCGTTGGGGTAACTTTGGCAGTATAGGTCTGGCTTGGTTGATGACCAAAGAAGATTTCATGAGCGGTATTGACTGGATTGATATGCTGAAGGTGAAAGCGAGCTACGGTGTACAAGGTAACGATAATTTAGGAACCAGCAGTTATTATTACTATGCATACGCAGACCAGTTTAGTGTAACAAACAGCAATGGAGACTATGCAGTGTCTTTTGCATTCAAAGGAAACAAGGATATCACATGGGAGACTTCACATGCATTCAATGCCGGTTTTGACTTTGAACTGTTCGGCAGCCGCTTCAATGGTACAGTAGAGTATTTTAACCGTAAAACATCCGACTTGCTCTACAATCAGCCTGTACCCATTTCTTATGGTTATTCTTCTATTCCCAAAAATGTAGGTTCTATTGTAAACCAAGGTATCGAACTGGATTTCAATGGCGTTTTGTTCGAGAACAATGACATTGAGTGGACAGCCAACTTCAATCTGACTCATTACAAGAACAAAATTACCGACCTTGACGAAACTGTACGTGAAGAAGGCATCAAATATTCAAATGCCATCTACCGTGTAGGCGGTTCTCTCTATAACTCTTATTTACCGGTATATGCAGGTGTCGACAAAGAAAGTGGTATGGCACAGTATTATGTAGATCCCGACAACGGTGATTATACACTTACTACCAATTATGAAAAGGCGCAGCAGTCTGACTTGGGCAGTACACTTGCAAAGGTGTATGGTGGTCTCGGTACACAACTGAATGCATATGGTTTCGATTTGGGCATACAGCTTTCCTATCAATTGGGTGGTAAAGTATATGACGGTACTTACGAGGCTTTGATGCAGACCGGCGACTTGATGGGACAGAACTTCCACAAAGATGTGTTGAAGGCCTGGACTCCCGAAAATGCAAACAGTGATATTCCCCGTATGTCTGTATCCGACGTTTCAAGCCAACGTATATCTTCCCGCTTCTTGGTAAGTTCTGATTACTTGAGTATCAATAATGTTACATTGGGATATACGCTGCCAAAGCGTTGGACTCAAAAGTTGGGCGTATCAAGCCTCCGTCTTTATGTGACAGGAGACAATCTGGCTGTCATATCCTGCCGCAAAGGTTTCGACCCTCGTCAGTTCATCGGTCTTGGTAGTTCTACCGGTAGTGGTAACTTCACTTACTCGGCTTTACGTACTATCACCGGTGGTATTACTTTGAAATTCTAATAATTTGATTCCTATATAAAAAGAAAGATATGAAACTATATAATAAAATATTATCAGCACTAGCCATGGGAAGCATGGTGCTGGCTTCATGCACTGACTTGGACACTTTTCCCCAAAGCGGTAGCTTTACCGAGGAACAAAAACAGGATGTGGTAAGCATGTTGCCTGAACGCTTAGCGGCAGATATCGTAGGTATGTATTCCAATAACCTTCAGCAGTTTACCGTATTCGGCAGTAAATCAGGACGTGGCGATGACTTCGGTTATCCTGCCGTGTGCCTCTCCAATGATTTAAATGGCCCTGATATGGTAGCACCCAATAACGGTTACAACTGGTTCAGCACTTGCAGTGAATACTCCGACCGTAGCGACACGTATGCCAACCCCTATATGCGTTGGGCTTTGTTTTATAATCAAATCAAGATGGCAAATGATATTTTGAACTCTATTCCCGATGGCACGACAGACCCCACGCTACTTTCTTATCGTGGTCAAGCCAAGGCAATACGTGCTTTTGACTATCTGAACGTGGCTCCGTACTTCCAGTTTAAATATAAAGGTAATGAGGAGAAACCTTGCATTCCTTTGGTTACGGAAGAAATGGCTGCCGACCCCAACAACCCGCGTGCTACAGTGCAGGCTGTTTATGATTTGATTATTAGAGACTTGACGGATGCAATCAATGATCTGGAAGGCTATGCACGTAAGGATAAGAGTGAAATAGACCAGAAGATTGCCTATGGTCTGCGTGCCCGCGCCAACCTTTACATGGAAAACTGGCAGGCTGCTGCCGATGATGCGGCCAAAGCTATGGCAGGATATACTCCCTATCAGAGAGCAGAACTGACAAAACCAATGTTTGTTTCTTCCGATGAAAGTGGCTGGATGTGGGCTTTGGAAATTACTGAAGCAGACTATAATGCAGATAACAGTCTTATTTCCTGGCCAGGAGTTATCGGTTCATTCTGCGAAGGCTCTTACTCTGCCGGTGTAGGTATGTATAAAAGTATCAATGTATTATTGTTCAATCTGATTTCTGACACTGATGTACGTAAGGGCTGGTGGGTTGATGAGAACTTGCATTCTGACAACCTGAAGGGACAAAGCTGGCGTGGTCTTGCAAGCGGTGATGATATTGCAACTCTGACAGTTGCAAACCAAGGTAAAGCAGCTTTCCTGCCTTATACCAATGTTAAGTTTGGTATGTATGGTGGATTGGGTACTAATGCTGCTGCTAACGACTGGCCATTAATGCGTGTAGAAGAAATGATTCTGATTCAGGCAGAAGCTACTGCCATGGGAGGAAATCCGAGTGATGGCAAACAGATACTGGAAAGCTTTGTCAAGACCTATCGTGACGAGCAATATTCTTGCAAAGCCAGTGATGCCGCAGGTGTCCAAAATGCGGTATGGCTTCAACGTCGTATCGAATTGTGGGGTGAAGGTTTCTCCATGGCAGACGTTATGCGTCTGGGCAGAAATGTGGTACGTGTGAAAAATGGCGTAGCAACCAACTTCCCCGATGCTTATGCCTTCAACGTTGCTGCCGACAACGGCTGGTTGCTGATGCGTATTCCGCAAGACGAGACAAATGCCAATACCGGTATTCCTCCAGCAGCGAACAATTCCGATGGTACAATGCCTAAATCAGGTGAAGGAATTGGACTTACTGACGGTGTAATAAATTAACTATTTAATAAAATGGATATATGAAAACAATAAATAATTTTTTTCTTTTAGTACTGGCCGGAGGACTATTGACTTTTTCGGCTTGTTCTGATGATATTGAGAGAGAGCCTTCTCCTATAGTTCCGGAAGGCTGTCAAGGGGCTGCATTCTCTACCATAAATGAATATGACTATGAACTGGAACCAGAAGCAGCAATGGAGATAACATTGGTTGTAACCCGTGAGAAATCAGAAGGTGCTGCAACTGTGGGAGTGGAAGTATTGAACAATACAGAAAATATCTTTGAAGTACCCGCTACAGTATCTTTTGCAGATGGAGAAACAGAAGCTCCATTGACTTTGAAGTTTCCGAATGCAGAAGTTGGAATATCCTACAACTATAGTCTGAAGTTTGCAGAAGGCGACTACAATCCATATTCGGACAAAACTACTTATGCTTCAGGTAACATAATCCGTATCAAATGGAATCCGTTGGAAACAGTTATCTACACAGACGGTATGATTTCCACTGTTTATGGTGTTGACTATCCGATGTCATGGTATGTAAACGCAGAATATGCCTCGTTCACTGACGGTAGCCTGCGTGTACGCATCAAGAATCCATATTGTGTGGCAGAGAATATTGATGATAATGGTATCTATGACGGATACCCTTATTTGGACGAGGACAATATTATTAACTCGAATGTCAAGATGCAGATTGATATTGATGGTGAAGAAGCTATCATACCTGCACTTAAATTTGGCGCATTCTTAAATAGTGGGGACGGACAATTAATTGGCGGTTCAGCATTTGGCGTGTTCCAAGGCGGCAAAGATAAATATCCGTTGGGTGAAGTTGCTTATGATAAAGAAGGAAACCTTGTTTCTATCATATTTGGTCCCAACTCTCTATTTGCATCTGTAGAAAGTTTGTGGGCAGAAGGAAAAGCAGGTATTGCCGCAAATCCAACCACTTTGTTCTTCTCTTTGGAAAGCTGGAAAAAATATCAGGAGGATTCTGCTGAAAAATAACAGACAACATGTCAATGGATTGACATTATAATATTGAAAGAGTTGTATCAACATAATCGTGGAATATTATGTTTGGTGCGGCTCTTTCTGCTTATATTTGCTTCCAGATTAATATTTAAATTATAATACATGAGGAATATGAAAACAAAACTGTACTTTCTGTTACTGTGTGTCTTCGTGCTAGCAGCTTGTTCTAAGGATGATGAAGAGATACCGTCCATCCAGTTCAATTCTGATATAGAGAATCTTATTTTAGGAGCCGAGAAAGACTCCAGACTTACACTCAACTTTTCCAGTACCCATTCCTGGCAAGCAAATACTGATGCCGTTTGGATTACAATTTCTCCTGCACAAGGAAATACCGGTAATTCTTCTCTTGCTATTTTTGCCAAAGAAGAAAACCGTACAGGCGAAATACGCGAAGCAACCGTTACTTTATCTGCTGACGGTGTTCCAATCAAGGAATTGAAAATCAGTCAACAAAAAAAGGATGTACTTGAAGTGAAGCAGGCTACTTATAATGTGCCTGCAGAAGGAATGAGCATACAAATAGAGTTTGCCACAAATTTGCAAGAAGGTATTTCCAAAATACGATATTCACAAGATGTACAAGACTGGTTAATATTCAATGATAATGTAAGCACAAAAATCTTGCTGGATAAAACTCTAAATGTCAAAGTATTACCGAATCCTTCCCGTGCAGAGCGTACAGCTACATTTCAAATAGTGATAGAAGATGCTGCCGGTAAACAACTAATAGAATCCGGTACAATCTCTATTATACAGAAAGGAGCAGGAGTAGGCACTTCCACTGACCTTGAAACAGATGATGGCAAAGTGGTAAAGTTACAGACACACTCTAAAGGAAACGGAATCCCGGTGGTATTTATGGGAGACGGATTCTTGGATGCCGATATTCAAAGTGGTTTTTACCGGAAAGTAATGGAGAAAGGTATGGAATATTTCTTCTCTGAAGAACCGGTAAAGTCTCTGCGTGAGTATTTCGATGTATGGATGGTGACTGCCGTATCGCTGAACGATGCTTTCGGTGAAGGCTATTCTACAAAATTCAGTTGCTGGCTGGAAGGTGGAAAAAGTACGCTTATCAAAGGAGATGAAAAAATAGTACAGTACTATACACAAGCAGTGGATGAAATCAGAACCAATGCGGAAATGTTTTACGAGACAATGTCTATAGTCATATTAAATACGGAAACATACGCTGGCACTACCTACTTTGGCTATGGTACGGAAGATGATGGTGTGGTAGAATATGCTATCGGCTATTGTCCCATTATAGGTGGTATGGAGAGCGAGGCTTTCCGCCAAGTGCTGTGTCATGAGTGCATAGGACACGGATTTGCTAAATTATTGGATGAATATTCTTATCAGTCAATGGGACAGATTCCTGCAAAGGAGATAGAAAGCAATCAGATATTGCAAACATTTGGCTGGGCTATGAATGTCGATTTCACCGGAGATAAGAGCCAAGTGATATGGAAACACTTTTTGGAAGATGAGCGTTATGCAGGTACCGATGCTTTAGGAGAGACTCTAAGTACCTATGAAGGAGCTTGTACTTATTGGAGTGGTGCTTGGCGTCCTACCAATGAAAGCATGATGCGAAACAATATACACGGTTTTAATGCCCCCTCACGCGAAGCTATCTACAAACGCATTATGAGGACAGCTTATGGTACTCCGTGGCAATATAATTATGAAGAGTTTGTGAAATTTGACCGTATGCATTTGCCACAACCGACTAGAGTCACCACTAGAAATGTGGAACAAATCGGGAAAGGCAGACACTTTGCCCCGCCTCAGTTCGTAAAACGTACTTTGGTAAATAGATAAAATATTTTCGAATAGAAGGAGTAGATAGAGCTAATGTGTGACAAGTACTTTATTATATGAGTGTTCTCCAAAGTTTTATGTAAATGAGAGATACAGGATTCTTTTGAGAGTTCCGTATTTCTCATTTTACACATATTATAGGCACTACCCTTTTATCGTATTTTCCAATATTCAACCTTTGATAAACAAAGGGATACGCCCTATACTAAAGACGTAACCATTTCCATGCCGGCAGAATATGTATCATTTTATCTCCGTACTTCAACTCTTCTTCATGGGTATTGGTGATTATTGTTCCTTCCAAAAGCTGGTATGTATCCATAGCATCCTGAATGCCGCGGATTTCCCTCTCACGGGTATCGGAACTACCCAATAAGTAACAAGCCTGAATTGCCTGCACGACACGAAAACCATCACGAACTACAAAATCGCACTCGGCATTCCCTGAATTATGATAAAAAATTTCTCCACCTCGGCGACGTAATTCTATGTAAACCATATTTTCCAACAAGCGCCCTTCTTCACCTGAAAAATGGAAGCCCAAACGGGATACTAAAGCATTATCTATTGCATAAACTTTTTTGGGATTACGGAGCTGGGCCTTAACAGAATAATCAAGTTTAGATAAAGAGAAGAGCAAATATGTATTTTCAATATACTCCAAATAGTTCTTTACTGTCGTGGGATTTTTCACTCCGATCACTTTTGCCAATGAAGTATAAGTTAAAGGTTTCCCGATATTACTGACGGTGTAATAGACCAACTCTTTTACTTCACGCTCATTTACAATCTGGTTGCGAACCATAACGTCCTTATACAGAATGTTATCATACAATGTTTTCAGAACAATACCATCTTCAGACCTTAAATAAATAGGAAATCCACCCTGTTTTAAATAATCGTTAAAAGCCGATTGTATTTCTCCACGCGCAATTGTTCCGGATATATCTCCCAATAAATGTTGCTGTTCACGAAAATCTAAAAATTCAGAAAATGAAAAAGGGTAAAGTTCGATCGCAATATAACATCCGGTTAAGTAGGTTCCCAGCTCTTTACTTAGCATACGGGCATTAGAACCGGTTATAAAAACCTTTTTTCCTGAATTATACAATCGCTTAGCAAAATGCTCCCACCCTGCAATATTCTGTATTTCATCAAAATAGAAATAGTTTTGTTCTCCATATAGTTCTATGAACACTTCATATAACTGCTGAAAGTTCTCTACGGTAAAGTTACCCAAACGGTCATCATCAAAATTGAAAAAATAATCTTTTTGGGGAAGTCTGTCACGTATCTGTTGCAGCAACACGGATTTACCGCAACGGCGAACCCCTGAAATAATAATGATTTCTTCATTATTCAGATATTTTTCAGGAAAACTGCGGATTATTGTTTTCTTGCTTGGCAAGAAAGACTTTTGGTCAATTATGATATCCTTTAAAAGTTGTTTCATAAACTTAGTGATTTATAGTACAAAGATAATATTTTCTATTAAGAATGGAAATAAGCACAATTTTATTTCCATTCTTAATAGAGATAAATCATATTTTTCTCTATTGCAAATAGAATAAATGAAAAGATGATCATCATGTGACTTTTGGAGAGCTATGCAATACATTGCCCAGAGGGAAATGCCGATTAAGTTCCTGTTTGCATAGCAAGTTATATAAATGTATCTGACCGTTATAGTGTGGCTCTGACAATTTTGTTCTATTTTTCTTTTTCACTTTTCTCATTAGGTCTATTATACAATGAGCATAGAGAAGAATTTATATTGAACAGCTGCAGGTCGATAATAAGTATAGGAATAATATTCTATTTATCGCTTTTACCTATGCT
>NZ_QRKI01000026.1:12998-13493 GCF_003471885.1 Bacteroides sp. AM16-24 | reverse complement strand
GTCGATAATAAGTATAGGAATAATATTCTATTTATCGCTTTTACCTATGCTATCATCAAAAACGTGCACATATAGATATATTAACGTTATATTTAGCTATACAAACCATTCCAGAAGTAAATGTTCCGAACAAAAATGTTTATCCATTATTAATATAGCAAGTTTGCGGAATTTCAGTTGAAAAAATTATCATTAATTACATTTTTCAATTGAATTAAACACATAGTACCTGTTTTGTAGTTCATCAATGCTATTCATAGATAAATAATACACTGATAATAAAATGATTAAATGATCAATACAGTATATTTGTGGTAGGTGTAAATGCGTTTTTCTGTTTTTTAGCTGCTTATATATCAATATATTATAAATTGTTGACACTAAAATTGAAGTTCTAATCACACGCGCAAACATCTGTTTATCAGATATGTAGTATGCACATAGTTCTGCGAAGACTTTGCAGGTTTCGTACATTGGTATGCAGACACAAGAAGT
>NZ_QRKI01000026.1:0-12988 GCF_003471885.1 Bacteroides sp. AM16-24 | reverse complement strand
AGACTTTGCAGGTTTCGTACATTGGTATGCAGACACAAGAAGTGGCAATTAAACGCAATCTAAAGATCGTGCTTAAGGCAGATGCTGCTATGCTTGATGAAGTAGTAGTAGTGGCTTATGGTGCTGCAAAAAAGAGTTCGTTAACCGGTTCTGTTGAAATAGTAAAAGCTGATCAGTTGTCAAAAGTACCGGTAAACAGTGTAGACCAAGCATTACAAGGTAAAGCAGCAGGTGTGCAAGTAACTGCTGCAACTGGACGTCCGGGAGCAAGTGCTAATATTAAGATTCGTGGTACAAGTTCTATATCTGCCGGTAGTGATCCACTATTCGTAATCGATGGTGTACCTGTTTCTTCTGCAGATTTTGCAGCACTAAACTCGAATGATATTGAATATATGTCTGTATTGAAAGATGCATCTGCAACCGCAATATATGGTTCCAGGGGCTCTAATGGTGTTATTCTTATCACAACCAAGAAAGGTCAAAGTGGTAAAACTACAATTGACTTAAAAGCCATCTTTGGAATTTCTACCAGAACCTTATCTGATAGTGATTTTACAATGATGAATGCACAAGAAAAGCTTACTTATGAACGTCAGCTAGGTATTGGCCGCGGTTCATCTGGCGGAGCTAATGGTGGAGCAATGACTGATGCTGAAATTGCTGCTGCTAAAAATACAAATTGGGCTGATGAAATTTTCCGTACCGGTACTACACAGTCTTATGAATTGAATGTGGCAGGAGGTACTGACGCTACTCGTTTCTATTTATCAGGCCAATATTTTGATCAGGATGCTATAGTACCTGGTTCTTACCTTAGAAGAAGTACATTGCGTGCTAATCTTGAGCATAAAATTAAAGATGTAGTGAAAATTGGCTTTAATTCTTCTGCAGGTATTTCCAAGGAAGGTTTGCTAAGAACAGACCGTAATGCTTTGAATCCGTTCAACTATATCTTTAACGCTAATCCTTATGATGCTCCTTATAACGAAGATGGTAGCTATAATACTGACATGAAGGTTGCTGGTAATCAAATTAATATTTTTGAGAATATTGCAAATAATCCTGCAAGCTTAAGTAAACTTAAAATTATTGCAGCTTTCAATTTGGAATGGAGAATTTGGGATCAGCTCAAATATACAACGGTAGCAGGTGTAGATTTTACTCAATATCAAAACTACCAATTTAATAAACCGGAATCTCAATTATCACAGATTTTAGGTTCACCTTATGGTTATCGTAACGATCGTATTCAACAACGTTCTACTTGGGTATGGACCAATATGTTGAGTTATGACAAAACTTTTAATGATGTTCATGAAGTAAAAGCTGCAGCTGCAATGGAAGCTCAATCCAGCCATTACCGTACACTGACAGCTTCTGTTAGTGGTTTTGCAACTGGTAAATTGGATGCTATTTCAGTTGGAGCAACAGATAAAGATGTAGCAGGAAATACTACTGATTGGAGAATGCTTTCATATCTGGCAACTGCCGGTTATACTTATGATAGTAAATACATTATTGATGCAGCAATTCGTTGGGATGGTTCTTCACGTTTTGGAGCAGATAACCAATATGGTATGTTCTGGGCTGTAGGTTTAGGCTGGAACATGGAACGTGAATCATTCTTGCAAGATGTAAGCTGGCTTACTCGTTTGAAAGTTCGTGGTAGTGTAGGTACCAGTGGTAATAATAACATTGGTGATTATGCTGCACAAGGTGTATATGGTTATGGTAGCTATAATGGTGCATCAACTGCTTATCCTGCACGTTTACCGAACCCTGACTTATCTTGGGAAAAGAGTATGCAGGCATCTGTGGGTTTGGATGCTTCTTTGTTCGATTCACGTTTAAACGTTACATTTGATGTCTACCAACGTAAAACAACCGATTTGTTACTTTCAACTCGTTTGTCTATGACTTCAGGGTTCTCAAGTCGTATTGATAATGTTGGTGAATTGATGAACAAAGGGTATGAACTCTCTATCAGTGGTGATCTTATCAGAACCAATGACTGGAAACTGACATTGAATGGAATGATTTCTCAAAATAAGAATGAAATCAAAAAATTATATAAGGGAAATGATATTTCTGTTGGTTGGAATAACCTGATTAAGGAAGGCTATCCTATCAATGTCTATAAGATGGTTCGTTGGGCTGGAGTAAATCCTGCCAATGGTGACGCTTTGTACTATACTGCAGATGGCAGAATTACCAATACTTACAATTCAAATGACGCTGTAGTTTTAGATGGTAAGACTCCTGACCCCAAATATTTTGGTTCTTTTGGTGCAAATCTGTCATATAAAGGATGGGAATTAGCTGCAGATTTCTACTTCTCTGGTGGAAATTATATCTATAATCATATTCGTTTCTTTACGGAAAGTGATGGTGCACAGTATGGTAATAACCAAGATAAGAGTATGCTGTATGACCAATGGAAAAATCCGGGAGATATAACTAATGTGCCCAAACAAAGTATCAACAATAGTTCTTATCAGTCTACCAGATATCTGGAAGATGCTTCATACTTACGTTTGAGAAACTTAACCTTGGCATATACTTTCCCGAAGCAATGGCTAAAGGTAGCCCATGTAGAGAAGTTACGACTTTTTGCACAAGGTTTGAATCTGTTTACTGTAACAGGATTTAAAGGACTTGACCCTGAGGTAGGTGATTCACCTGCAGGTACAGGTGCAGGTGCTACAGGTGGTGTTCTTGACTTTAGCTACCCGGCTTCCAGAACGATCATGTTCGGTATTGAAATAGGTTTCTAATTATTATTTATGAATTTCAAAAAAGACACTCGTATGAAATTAATTAAAAAAACAATAATACCAGCAGTTGCTCTTTTTAGTTTGTCACTGACCGGATGTTCTGGTTTTCTGGATACCACTCCTCATGACTCTCTGAATAGTGACAATGCACTAGAGTCTATGCAAGACTTTGATAATACAACCAATAGTGTATATGAATCAATTCGTTCGGCATCTTATACCACCGAGTTTATGTTGATGGTTCCAGACGTTATGTCCGATAATCTAACATTGAATCGTGACGGCCGTTTGATTTACAATGAATTTGCCGATTTCAAGTTTTACGCTGATACATATGGTGTAACTGGTATGTGGTCTGCTGCTTATAATGGTATTTTAGGTGCTAATGAGGTTATTACCCGTTTGGATGGTATGGAAATAGCTGAAGCAGATAAAAAGTTAGGTGCCAACCTACTTGCTGAATGTCTGGCTTTACGTGGCATGATACATTTTGATCTGGTACGTTTATATGGTAGAAACTATCAGCAGGCTTCTGACGGTGATTTAGGAGTTACTTATAAAAAAGATACGGAAACTGATTTTCCGGCACGTAATACTGTGAAAGAGGTATATACATGGTTGGTAGAAGATTTGGAAAGAGCGAAAGGATTGATGAGCGATGATTACAATGCTAAAATCAATTATCGCTTAAATAAGAAATCTGTTTGTGCTATTTTGGCACGCGTGTATCTAACAATGGGTGAAAATCAATTAGCTGTAACAAATGCAACAGCTGCTATTACAGGTGATGGCTCTGATATGGCGGATACTCAAGGTTTCAGCAAAGTATATACTACCAGTATGGCAGTTCCTGAGGTTTTATTCCGCATAGCACTTAAATCAGATGATGGAATTCTACCTGGCAACAGCTGGGGACAGGGTGCTACAACCAGCTATGTAGGTAATTATTCTGTTTCTTGCGGATTAAGAGAACTGTATACAACCACTGACTGCCGTAATTCTGTTATCAAAATGGTTACCAGCGAAAGTGGTGATTGCAATATGGTATGGAAATGGGCTAATGGTGGTGCCTCTGCCGGTCTGGTTGATATTCCTCTTATACGTACTGCAGAAATGTACTTGACTCGTGCAGAAGCTAATTACAATTTGAAGCAGTATACTCCTGCTTTGGCAGACTTGAATATTGTACGCTCAAAACGTTATTCAGATTATGAAGCAGGTAATGAAAGTGGTGAGAGTTTGGAAAAAGCCATTCAGTTACAAAGACGTTTGGAACTGGCATTTGAAGGGCACCGTTTCTTTGACTTAAAGCGCAGACATGAAGATTTGGAGCGTGATGGTTTAGGTTTCTTAGCTGATGGTACAGGTGCTCCTGCCGGTGCTCAAGAAGTATCTGCAGACAGTCCTTACTATCTCCTGCCTATTCCACAAAGCGAAATAGATGCTAATGAGAATATGATTCAAAACAAGTATTAATTTCTAAAAACGGAAACAAATGAAAAAATTGACATATTTAATATTGGCTGTCGGGTTGTTGTTTACTTTTGCTGCATGTGATGATAACGAACCACAATCATTCAGAGCGGCAGATTCTAACGCAAGTTTTCCGACAACGACAGCTTCAGTAGATGAAAATGCTACCGAGCCCCTTCAAATCCCTCTTGCTTTAGCAGGGATTAAAGGGAGTGGAAAAGTAACGGTAACCCTTACAGCTTCTTCCGAAGGAGAAAGTAGTCCGGCCATTGAAGGAACAGACTTTGTTATTGAAAACAAAGAGATTGTTTTTGAAGATGGTTGTGGAGTACAAAATGTAATTGTAAGACCGATAGATAATGATGTCTTTACCGGAAAAAAGACTTTTAAAATTATTATCTCAGCGACATCTCCTAAATTACTAGAATCTGAACAAAATAGTGTTCTCGTTACGATTGTAGACGACGAACATCCGTGGGCAGCTATAATCGGAACTTATAATATAACTGGTATTTCTGCTTTCGATGAAGTTACTCCGGTAAGCGTTCCAGCAGTAATTAGCGCTTCTGATGAAGATACGAACGTATTAAATGTGAATTTTGGTTATGGAACTCTTGCCAAAATGAGTGTGGAAGAAGTAGATGGGGAAATTGTGGTTGCAATGAAAGATAATCAATATATAGGTCCTATGCCGAAACCTACAGATGCATGGAACCGTTACTTCAGGGCCACTCATGTAGAGGGAGAAGATTTATATACAGTGAGTGCTTTAGCTGGAATTTTTGAGAATGGAGTAATTACGTTTGAATATGGATTTGGATTCCAAGCAATTCATCCATCTACAGGCGCATCTGGTGGCTTCTTTACCTTACTTATGGATGGCGTTGTAGCTACGAAAGCAAAATAATTCCTTCCTTATAGTCATTTAAGAATAAGGTCACCTATTTGATGGGGTGACCTTATTTTGTTTAAAATCAATAATATGATAAAGAAAAGATTACTTTTGATTTGTTTTTGGTGCAACATTTTCTGCTGGATGTATGCTGCTCCTTTTAGCTTTCTTGAAACAACAGTTACCCAACCTGATGGAAGTCAATTAACGCTGTATGCTTCAGGGGATGAGTTTTACCATTGGGTGCATGACAAAGATGGTTATACAGTATTGCAAGGAGAAGATGGTTACTGCTATTATGCTGAGAAAAATGATATGGGAGAATTGGTTCCTTCACCATTTTTAGTAGGAAAAACATCGATAGCTGATACAAAGCTCAAACCTTGGTTAAAAATTTCCAAAGAAAAATATGATGTTCGTCGTGAACGTTTGCAACCTTTATCGCGGACAAGGGGAATGTTTCAACCTCAATATGCTTCTCATAAAAAGCCTTTGAATAATATTGTAATATTTATATCTTTCCAAGATGCTACTACTTTCTCAAAAAAGAGAAGTGTATACGACAGCCGCTTTAATAGTACTACCTCTTCTACAGGTTCCCTTAAGGATTATTACTTAGAAGTTTCTTATGATAATTTGACTATCCAGTCTCATTTCTTTCCTCATGCTGATTTAGAAGCTAATAATGTGGGTTATGTAGATTTTCATAACAGAGGTTTCTACCGGGCTTATAATGCAACGACTAATCCGGATGGATATAAAACCAGTGAAGAATCTACAATGAGAGAACATAATCTTGTTCAGAATGCAGTTGATGCAATGAGAAGTATTATTGAACAAGAGTTTACTCCAGATGAAATAGATAATGATAATGACGGATATGTTGATAATATCTGTTTTGTTGTTCAAGGAAATAGTGACGGATGGAGTGATTTATTATGGGCACATCGTTGGTCACTTTATACAAAAGAATGCTATATACATGGCAAGCGTGTAATGGATTATGTTTTTCAACCGGAAAACCAAGTAACTGTTAATACCCTCTGCCATGAAATGTTTCATGCTTTAGGAGCTCCGGACTTATATCATTACAGTGAAGAAAGTAAAACTCTAGACCCTGTTGGTGCTTGGGATTTAATGAATAGTGGCTGGTGTCATATGGGAGCCTACATGAAGTGGATGTATGCAGGTAAAAGTTGGATTACTGAAATTCCGGAAATTACGACTACCGGTAGATATTCATTAGTACCCCTTTCTCAAGGTCCAGATAACTCTTGTTACAAAATAAATTCATCCAATGCGAATGAATACTATGTTTTGGAATATAGAAAGAAAGAAGGAAAATACGAAAAGAACATTCCAAGATCCGGTTTATTAATTTATAGAATCAATACAACTGTATCTAATGGTAACCGGAATGGTCCTCCTGATGAGGTCTATATCTATCGCCCTTATGGTTCCTTAGTTGAAAATGGTTTTCTAGACGAGGCTGCTTATCAAACAAACGCTGGAGCAGTAATGACGGATAAAACCTATCCGAAACCTTTCTTATCTGATGATAGTGATGGAGGATTACGTATCACAAACTTAGTTGTAGAGAATGATAAACTTAGTTTTGATATTAATATCACTACTACAGGTGTTGAATCAGAACAGGAAACCAGTTCTTTCAAAATATATCTGGAAAGCAAAACATTAATAATTCATTCCAATGAGTTAATTAAGGATATCGTTGTTACAGATCTCTCTGGAAAAGGTGTTATGAAATGGGATAATGTAACTCAACCCATATCATTGCAACAGCTTTCCTCTGGAGTTTATATTGTTTCTGTTACTTTAGCTAATGATACGACGTATCAACAAAAAATCATTTTAAAATAATAATAGTATGACGTCTATTTCTAATAAGATAATTGTATTGTGCTGTTGTTTTGTAAGCACTACTTTGGCATGGGGGCAAAATGGTAAACATTTTGTTTTTCCCGAATATCAAGAAGGGCAGATTGTCTATAAAAATAAGAAAGTTAACAAAGTAGAGTTGAATTATAATAAGGCAACTGAAGAAATGATCTATACTGGTTCTGACGGTAAGAAAATGGCTCTTCATCCTATTGACCAAATTGATACTATCAATTTCGGGAAGAGGAGTTTTATTCCTTCAGGGAATAGTTTTGAAGAAGTTTTATTGTCAGGAAAGTACCCTTTGTATGCATCCTATTGCTGTCGTTTGAGTATTGGTGCTCAAAATATTGGTTATGGTAGTTCTTCTACAACGGCTATTGATAATATTTCCTCTCTTAATACGGGTGGAGAAATGTATCAGTTGAAATTACCAGAAAATTATAAAGTGGAACCATATACTATATACACCATAGAAATAAATGGAAAACGTGAGCGTTTTAGGAGAATAAAAGAAGTTATAAAAATATTCCCTGAACGAAAGAAAGAAATCATGAGCTTTCAGAAAAAAAATAAGTTGAAGAATGATAACGAGGGTATTATCCAGGTAATTCAATATATTTCTTCTCTGTGATTTAGTAGGTTCTGATAGAAATAGTGGACTTTATAATAAATAACTTACACATAAAGCGGGAGGCATATTCTAAATGATATGCTTCCCGTTTTTGTTTTGGATTACAGCTATATAGATAATTATTTTCCAACAATATGCTATCTAAAAGACTTTTAGTTGTAAATTAATAATGCAAACTACAACTATATTTCTATTTATATGCTTAATAATTAGTAAGTTAGATTTATTATTAGGATATATACGGTAGATCATTATGATAATTATATTAATATATATGTCTTATAATCAATACAATAGTATATACAAATATTCGATTTATGGGTTCTTTTTGTTTTAGTAAATCGCTTATAATTAGATCAATAGCTATATTGTAGTCCTGCGAAGACTTTGCAGATTTCGTACATTGGAATGCAAGCACAAGAAGTGGGTATTAAACCTACTGTGAAGGTTATTATGAAGTCTGATGCTGAGATGCTTGACGAAGTAATGGTGGTTGCTTATGGTACCGCGAAGAAGTCTGCATTTACAGGTTCTGCTTCAACTATCAAAGCAGATAAGTTGGCAGAGCGTCAGGTCTCTAATATAACTAATGCACTTTCAGGTCAGGTGGCTGGTGTACAAACAACCAGCGGAAATGGCCAACCGGGTACCGGGTCTACTGTACGTATTCGTGGTATCGGTTCGATTTCTGCCAGTAATAATCCATTATATGTAGTAGACGGTGTACCTTATGATGGAGATATTTCTGCTATTAACTCTCAGGATATTGAGAGTATGACAGTTTTGAAAGATGCAGCTTCTAATGCTTTGTATGGTGCACGTGGTGCGAACGGTGTTATTTTGGTAACTACTAAAAAGGGGGCTTCCGGAAAAGCTGTTGTTAACGTTGATGCAAAATGGGGTACAAATAGACGTGGGGTTCCCAGTTATGACGTTATGACCAATGCTAATCAATATGTTGAAACCTATTATAAAGCAATGCTTAATGGCTGGGCAGGTGGTGACCCCAATAAAATTGTTGATTATGCAGGAGATGGTTCTGTGATGATTTCTGGTAATAACCTAGTTAATGCCTTGATTTTTGGCAGTGACTATCTGGGATATCCTATATATACAACGCCGAATGGAGAAAATGTAATTGGTATGGATGGTAAAATTAACCCTAATGCTAAAATTGGTTCTGTTTATGGTGATTATTATGTAACACCGGATGATTGGGAAAAAGAATTGTTTGATAATAGTAATTTGCGTCAGGAATATAATGTTAGTATTAGTGGTTCAAGTGATAAGATGACCTACTATATGTCAGCAGGTTATCTGGATGACAGTGGTATTATTCCGGGCTCTGGTTATTCTCGTCTCTCTACTCGTTTGAAAGCAGACTATAAGGTACAAGAATGGTTGAAAGTAGGTGCAAATTTCTCATATGCCAATGTAAAGAGCCGTTATCCTGATGAACAAACAAAGACAGGAAGTAGTATGAACTTGTTTTATATTACTAATAATATAGCTCCTATTTATCCTCTATATATTCGTAATGCAGATGGTAGCATTAAACAGGACAGCCGTGGTTATACAATGTACGACTATGGTAATGGTATGTATAACAGGCAGGTGAATGGAAAGACTGAGGCTTTGAATCGTCCATTCTTGTCCAATTCTAACCCTGCTTCTTCACTACAGTTGGATAAACGTGAATTCTTAATGGATATTCTTAGTGCGAAAGGATTCGTTGAAATTGAGTTTATGCCAGGTTTGAAAGCTACTGGAAACTGGGGTATGGATTTGGATAATACTCGTTATTCAGAGTTGGTTAACCCGTATTATGGCCAGTATGCTTCAGAAAGTGTTGGCGGTCTTGTTTCTATGGAGCACTCTCGTACTTTCAGTGTAAACCAACAGTATTTGCTTACCTATAAGAATAATTTCGGGATACACAATATAGATTTGTTAGCAGGATTTGAATCTTATAATTATAAATCTCAGTATTTGTCCGGTAGTAAGCAGAAATTGTATAATCCTACAATTATAGAAATAAATAATGCAATCAAGACTCCAGCTGTTTATTCTGCAACTACTAATTATGCAACTCAGGGTTTCTTAGCACGTGCCCAATATGATTATGATAGTAAGTATTTTGCAAGTGCTTCTTATCGTCGTGATGCTTCTTCTCGCTTTCATCCTGACCACCGTTGGGGAAATTTCTGGTCTGTAGGTGCCAGCTGGTTGCTGAATAAGGAGGCTTTCATGAGTGATTTAACATGGATTGACATGTTGAAGTTTAAGGCTAGTTATGGTGTACAAGGCAATGATAATATTGGTAATTATTATGCTTATCAAGATCAGTACTCTGTATCTAATAGTAATGATGATTTCTCTGTTTCTCTTGCATATAAAGGTAATAAGAATATCACTTGGGAAACGTCTCATAGCTTCAATACTGGTTTTGATTTCGAATTCTTTGACCAACGTTTGAACGGTACGATCGAATATTTTAGCCGTAAGACTACGGATATGTTGTATAACAAACCAGTTAATCCGTCAGTAGGCTATTCTGCAATTCCAATGAATGTAGGTTCTATGATTAATCGTGGTGTTGAACTTGACTTGAATGGTGATATTATCCGTACTAATGATATTACGTGGAGTGTAAACTTCAACTTGACTCATTTTAAGAATAAAATCCAGAAACTGCATCCTGATTTGAATGGCGAATTGATTGATGGTAGCCGTATTTATCAGGAGGGGGAGTCTATGTATCAATTCTATTTGCGTAAATATGCAGGTGTAGATGAGGAAACGGGAGTTGCTCTTTACTATAAAGATATAACAGATGCGAACGGTAATGTTACTGGTCAGGAAAAGACTCAGAATTGGTCAGATGCAACTCGTCATGCAACGGGTGATATTCTTCCGAAAGTATATGGTGGATTTGGTACTCGTTTGAATGTTTATGGATTTGATTTTGCTATTTCATTGGCTTATCAATTAGGTGGTCGCGTGTATGATAATGGATATGTATCCTTGATGCATGCAGGTGATGATCCTGGACAGAACTGGCATAAAGATATTCTGAATGCATGGACTCCGGAAAATAAGACAAGTAATATTCCGCAGATCAACGTATTTGCGCAGTATGCCAATTCTTTGTCAGACCGGTTCCTGACAAGCTCGGATTATCTAAGTATTAATAATATTACGGTAGGATATACATTACCTAAAAACTGGACCCGCAAAATGTTAATCAGTTCTATGCGTATATATATGGCTGCTGACAATGTTGCTTTGTTCAGTGCACGAAAAGGATTGGATCCTCGTCAGAGCTATACAGCATCAAGTGCTGATGTGTATTCTCCGATACGAACTATTTCTGGTGGTATAACCCTTTCTTTCTAACCCCTTTAAAAAGCAAGAAAATATGAAAATAAATAAGAGTATATTGTTACTTTCATCTGTTTTTGTAATGGCTGCGTGTGATCTGGATAAGTATCCTGAAGGCTCGACCATGACGCAAGACCAAAAAGATGAAGTTATCTCCATGATTCCGGAACGTATTGAGTCTGAGTTGAATGGTTTAAAAAGTGGATTGAATGTTTTAGGAACATTGGGTAATCCTAACTCTACCGGTTATCATTTTGACTATGGTTTCCCGGCTATATGTATGATTTACGATCAGGCAGGGCAGGATATGACTTGCAAGAATGATGCTATTGGTTACAATAAATATATATCCCAGCAGAAGTTCAGAGACCGTATAACTACTTCTGTTTTTAATGAGTTTATCTGGAAGAATTACTATAACCATCTGAAAACAGCAAATGACTGTATTGCAACATTGTCGGCTGCTTTCCCTGAAGATAAACGTACTGCTAAAGTAAAGAATTACTTTGGGCAGGCATTAGCTTCACGTGCATTCGATTATTTACAACTGATCCAGACTTATCAGTTTACTTATATTGGTCATGAATCAGCAAACGGTGTACCTTTGGTTCTGGATACAATGACAGATGATGAGAAATTAAACAATCCTCGTGCAACAGTAGAGCAAGTTTATACTCAAATTATGTCTGATTTGAATACTGCAATTTCTTATTTGGCAGAAAATCCTGTTACTCGTAAGGATAAAGCACAAATAACGGCAGAAGTTGCTTATGGACTTCGTGCGCGTACTAATTTATTAATGGGTAATTGGGCTGCTGCTGCTTCAGATGCTGCTAAAGCATGTGCAGGTGCTCGTCCTTACTCTATGGAAGAAGTTAGTGTTCCTAGATTTTATGATGCCAGTGATGCCTCTTGGATTTGGGGGATTGTGATTACTTCAGAAGATGGAGTCGTGAAAACTGGTATTGTAAATTGGGCTTCTCATCTTTGTTCACTTACAGGTATGGGATATACTACTGCAGCCAGTGCTACAGATGTGTCATTTAGGGCTATTAATAATAAATTATGGGCAGAGATATCAGTGTCTGATGTTCGTAAGGCATGGTGGGTGGATGATCAGCTTCATTCGGATGCTTTGGTTAATGCGTATGGAGCTCAGAATGCTTACGGATGGGCAAATGGACTTTTTGGTTCAACAATATTCTCTCCATATGTAAATGTTAAGTTTGGTCCTGAAGGAGGGCAGATAGCTAATTCTGACAATGCACAAGACTGGCCTTTAATGCGTGTTGAGGAGATGTTATTGATTGAGGCTGAAGCTACTGGTAGAGATAATCTTGCTGCCGGTAAACAGAAATTGGAGGCTTTTGTAAAGGGGTATCGTGATGCTACGTATATTTGCAATGCAACTAATTTAGACGAATTTATAGATGAGATATGGTTCCAACGTCGTATTGAATTATGGGGCGAAGGGTTCTCATTATTTGATGTTTTGCGTTTGAAGAAACCAATTAAGCGTATTGGCACTAATTTCCCAGCAGGTAGTACATTTGCAGATATTGCTGCTGAATCCCCACTTTTGATCTATACAATTCCTGAATGTGAAACTGCAGTAAATAAAGCTATTACTCCTGCAGATAATAATGAAGTAGCGATTCCGCCGACACCTGTTCAGAATTAATGATTAAGTAAGAAGCATTAATATAAAAATTACTTATTGAGTATTAGAAATATGCACCCCAAATGTCGATATCGCCTTTGGGGTGCTTTTTTTAATACACTCTTGTCTTTGTTAATATACAAAATAGTAGATGAAAATATTTGCAGTGTATCGAATTTCAGTAAATTTGCAATTTTCTTTTAATTATTCTAATAAATGATGTAATCATACTATTTTCCGCCACGACAATTTTATCGGCTGTCTTTCAGCCG
>NZ_QRKI01000025.1:0-50568 GCF_003471885.1 Bacteroides sp. AM16-24 | reverse complement strand
ATATTGGAATCAAGGGGGTAGGATTATTTTAGCACAAGGGGGCAGAATCGCTTAGTTTTAGGGGGCAGCTTACACTGGATTTTCCACTAGGTTTTGATTATTTTTTAAGAATATATTTATTGAATTCTATTTCATATTTATTTTGAATATCTATTCATTTCTATCTATAAATAAGTATCTATTATGTTTAAAATCAATATTTTATAGTGTTTTCTAAATGTAAGTATAAATAATTATTTTTTGTATTATGTTGTTTTATTCTTTTATTTATTATATCTTTGCGCAGTAATTTTAAGGTTTCTTACTTAGAAACGTTACAACATAAAGCCTTCAAGATTCCTTCATTCGCTTTATCTATCAGTGAATTTTCTACAGATTCCAAATATATAAGCGTGGTTTTTTCAGAAGTGTGTCCCATGCCTGCACTAATGATGGATAACGGGACGTTGTGGTTGCGTGCCACGGTTGCCCAGCTATGTCTTGCGGTATAGGAAGAGAGGCGTAGATTCTCTCCTGTCAACTTTCCCAGTTTTTTTAACTTCCGGTTATGGTAGCCCAACGCAGTTTGATATTGCCGGTATGCTTCTTCCGGATCATTGGAGGTGATGATAGGAAAAAGATAAGGACTATTGCGGACGTATGGCTCATAGTGTTTGATGATCTCCCCGATAGGAGGTTCTATGCGTACGGTGAGGCGTTGTCCTGTCTTATGGCGGACATAGCTAAGCATTCCTCCGCTGATGTTTTCTTTCTTCAGATAGGCAATATCTACGAAGGCCATTCCACGGGTACAATAGCTGAAAATAAACAAATCGCGCGAAAAGGCAAGCGGAGCAGAACGTGTCAGATCCAATTTTTGCAAACGAACCATGATATCCTCATGTACAGCACGTTTACGGGTGCGTTCCACGCCTGTATAAACGCTCTGAAAGGGATATGTCTGTTCCAGCCGCCTCGTGCTTATCACCTTATTATAGGCAGAGCGCAAAGTCCGCATATAAAAAGAACTGCTATTTCTGCTTACTTTTCGTGATCGGAGCCATTGCTCGTACTCTATGATAAGCCTTTCGTCCACTTGATTGAGGGGAATATCCACGCCTCTCAGGAAACCGGAGAAACTGTTCATTGCCCGTTGCAGGTTACGGGTATTTCCCCATTGTCCGTCATTTTTTAACTCATCGGTCAAAGCAGCCAAACAGGACAGTATGGTGTCTCCTTTTTCATTCCAAGTATGAAAGCTGGCAATGACATCCGCCAAAGTGTAGTCTTTTCCGGCTCCGTCCCATTCGCATAGAATCCGGCGGATGCACTGCAAGTCTTTCTCTATTTGACGTTGGTAGCGGGCTGACATTCCGCTGTTGTCCGCTTCATTTATAAATGTTCCTTTTTTTGCATCCCACCATTGGGAAGGTACATGCATCCGGGTGGTTATTTGTCTGCTGCTCTGCTTGTGGCATAGCTGATAATAGATACTGCCGGCTTTTCCTTCCACCGATGATTTTCTTAATTTTACTTTTACAGTTGCCATAGTTTTTTCTCAATTTATAGAAATCTATATTATGTACGACAAAAAAGAGAGTATTCTGTTCCATCTTTTTCATATCATTGTTATTTTGAGGTATCCAAAGGTCTAATTATTAATGCTTATTCAGATATAATGTATTTTTCTTAAATGGTTATCACTGTTCTTGCATGACAGGTATTTCATTTTCCCTGCATAATTATACTGCAAATCCTTGTTTATTATCAGTTGTTTTTATAATTTTACGCCTAAACTAACTTGTACACTCTTATATGTATAATATGAAAAAAGTAACTTTATTCGCAACCGGTATCATCATGATGTCATGTGCACAACAACAAAAGCTTACGTATCCTGAAACCGCGAAGGTGGATACTGTAGATGTCTATTTTGGAACAGAAGTACCCGACCCGTATCGTTGGCTGGAGAATGACACTTCCGCTGCAACTGCTGCATGGGTGGAAGCTCAGAACAAAGTAACAAACGACTATTTGTCTAAGATACCTTTCCGTGATGCTCTGCTGAAGCGACTGACGGATGTGGCTAATTATGAAAAGATTGGTACACCATTCAAGAAACACGGCAAGTATTATTTCTATAAGAATGATGGTTTGCAGAACCAGAGCGTACTGTATGTACAGGATAGCTTGGACGGTGAACCACGTGTATTCCTCGATCCTAACAAACTCTCGGACGATGGTACAGTAGCCTTATCGGGTATCTCTTTCTCGAATAATGGAAAATATACAGCATATACCATATCACGCAGTGGATCGGATTGGCGTGAAATCTATGTGATGGATACGGAAACCGGTAAACTGCTGGATGATCACATCGAATGGGCGAAGTTTACAGGGGCTGCCTGGCAAGGAGACGGATTCTATTACAGCGCTTATGACGCCCCGGTGAAAGGAAAGGAATTTTCTAACGTAAACGAGAATCATAAGATTTATTATCATAAGATGGGTACGCCGCAGTCGCAGGATCAGCTGGTTTATCAGAATCCGGCACATCCCAAGCGTTTTTATACTGCCAGTGTAAATGAGGATGAGACTGTCCTGTTCCTGTATGAGAGCGGTGACGGGCGCGGAAATGCTTTGTATATGAAAGATCTGCGTAAACCGAATGCTCCGTTTGTGACAATGGCTACGGATATGGATTATAACTATGCTCCGATGGAAGTGATAGGAGATAAGATTTATATGTTTACGAACTACGATGCACCTAAGTACCGTCTTATGATAGCAGATATCAATAAGCCTGCCCTGAAAGATTGGACCGAACTGGTTCCGGAGAGTGAGAATGTACTTTCGAATGCTGGAGTGATAGGTGGAAAACTGTTCCTGACCTATGATAAGGATGCAGCCAACCATGCTTATGTATATGGGATGGATGGTAAGGAAATACTGGAAATAGAATTGCCTTCACTTGGCTCTGTAGGTTTCACGGGAGATAAGGATGATAAAGAATGTTTCTTCGGATTTACTTCATTTACTATTCCCGGTGCTACTTATAAATATGATATGGATGCGAATACCTACGAGCTTTTCCGTGCTCCGAAGGTCGATTTCAATTCTGACGAGTTTGTGACGGAACAAGTGTTTTATCCCAGCAAAGACGGAACAAAGATACCGATGTTCCTGACTTATAAGAAAGATCTTAAGAAGGACGGCAAGAATCCCGTATTCCTTTATGGTTACGGTGGCTTCAATATCAGCCTTAATCCGGGCTTCTCTACATCACGTATTCCGTTCCTGGAAAATGGAGGTATCTATGCACAGGTTAACCTGCGTGGGGGTGGCGAGTATGGTGAAGACTGGCACATAGCAGGTACCAAGATGCAGAAGCAAAATGTATTTGATGATTTTATTTCGGCTGCCGAATATCTTATCGATAATAAATATACTAATAAAGATAAGATTGCCATAGTAGGCGGTTCCAATGGTGGTTTGCTGGTAGGAGCCTGTATGACACAACGTCCCGACCTGTTCCGTGTAGCTATTCCGCAGGTAGGAGTAATGGATATGTTGCGTTATCATAAGTTCACTATCGGCTGGAACTGGGCAAGCGATTACGGCACAAGTGCAGATAGTAAGGAAATGTTTGAGTACCTGAAAGGATACTCTCCACTGCACAATCTGAAACCCGGTACCAAGTATCCTGCAACGATGGTAACTACAGCCGATCATGATGACCGTGTGGTTCCTGCCCACTCATTCAAATTTGCAGCTACCCTGCAAGAATGTAATGACGGAACGAATCCTACGCTTATCCGTATCGATAGCAAAGCAGGACATGGTGCAGGTAAGCCCATGAGTAAGGTGCTTGAGGAACAGGCGGACATTTACGGCTTTATCATGTACAATCTGGGAATGAACCCTAAGTTTTAAATTATAATCCATAATTAATCTGACGTTTTATCATTATTTAATCAAAATATTGCTGAAAAATATAGGTAAATTCAAAAGTTTACCTATATTTGCAGTGTTATTCGCTGACATTTTGTTCGAATAACCTTAAAATCACGAAAGGATAAACCTTTTAAAACGTAATATTATGAATATCGAACGAATTATGTCCTCTTTAGAGGCAAAGCATCCCGGCGAGTCTGAATATCTTCAAGCCGTAAAGGAAGTACTTCTTTCCATCGAAGATATCTATAACCAGCATCCAGAGTTCGAGAAAGCTAAAATCATAGAACGCTTGGTTGAACCCGACCGTATCTTTACGTTCCGTGTTACTTGGGTGGACGACAAAGGTGATGTACAAACCAACCTTGGCTATCGTGTGCAATTCAACAATGCCATTGGCCCGTACAAAGGCGGCATTCGTTTCCATGCATCTGTAAACCTTTCTATCCTGAAATTCTTAGGATTCGAACAGACGTTTAAAAATGCACTGACTACTCTGCCTATGGGTGGTGGTAAAGGTGGTTCCGACTTCTCTCCACGTGGTAAGAGCGATGGTGAAATAATGAGATTCTGCCAGGCTTTCATGTTGGAACTGTGGCGTCATCTTGGTCCGGATATGGATGTGCCGGCCGGTGATATCGGTGTAGGTGGCCGTGAAGTGGGCTATATGTTCGGTATGTATAAGAAGCTGACGCGTGAATTTACCGGTACATTTACCGGAAAGGGTTTGGAATTCGGCGGTTCTCTGATTCGTCCTGAGGCTACAGGTTTCGGTGGATTGTACTTCGTGAACCAGATGTTAGAAACTAAAGGCATTGATATCAAAGGTAAGACCGTTGCTATTTCCGGTTTCGGAAATGTGGCTTGGGGAGCTGCTACCAAAGCAACTGAGTTGGGTGCAAAAGTAGTTACTATCTCCGGACCGGACGGATACATCTATGATCCGAATGGTATCAGTGGTGAAAAGATAGATTATATGCTTGAACTCCGTGCATCGGGCAACGATATCGTGGCTCCGTATGCAGACGAATTCCCCGGTTCTACATTTGTTGCCGGCAAGCGTCCTTGGGAAGTGAAAGCTGATATTGCATTGCCTTGTGCTACGCAAAATGAACTGAATGGTGAGGATGCCCGTCAGTTGATTGAAAATAAAGTGATGTGTGTAGGAGAAATTTCAAATATGGGCTGTACGCCGGAAGCTATCGACTTGTTCATTGAACATAAGGTGATGTATGCTCCGGGTAAGGCTGTCAATGCCGGCGGTGTTGCTACTTCCGGATTGGAGATGTCACAGAATGCAATGCACCTCAGTTGGTGTGCTGCCGAAGTGGACGAGAAACTGCACGCTATTATGCACGGCATTCATGCACAATGCGTAAAATATGGGACAGAACCTGACGGTTACATCAACTACGTGAAGGGTGCCAATATTGCAGGCTTCATGAAGGTGGCTCACGCTATGATGGGTCAGGGAATTATTTAAAGGAAAACTTTGTTTAGTTGTATTTGTATTTGTGGTTTGTGCTGCCCCTGCCTGCGAAGGTGTAGGGCAGTACTTTTTTTCATTCTTCATTCTTCATTCTTCATTTTTTAGTCTACCTTTGCATCTCAAAATTATAAATAACAAAGAGATGTTACAACCTGAATTGAAACTGAGACGCGATAAAATACGCGTCTTGATGGCTCAACAAGAGATTGATGCCGCTCTTATCACTTGCAATGTAAATTTAATCTATACGTATGGACGTGTTGTCAGTGGTTATCTTTATTTACCTCTGAATGCCCCGGCACGTTTGTTTATCAAACGCCCTAATAATATTGAGGGGGAACATATTTATCCTATCCGTAAGCCGGAGCAGTTGACTGATTTGTTGAAAGAGTGCGGGTTACCTTTGCCCACAAAGTTAATGTTGGAGGGAGATGAATTGTCGTATACTGAATATACCCGTCTGGCAGCTTGCTTTCCGGAAACGACGGTTGTGAATGGTACACCTATTATTCGTAAGGCACGCAGTATAAAGACGGATATTGAGATTGAGATGTTCCGCCGGTCGGGTGCTGCTCACGCGAAAGCATACGAGCGGATTCCTTCTGTTTATCAACCGGAAATGACAGACCGCCAGTTGTCTATTGAGATAGAACGTCTGATGCGCTTGGAAGGTTGCCTGGGTATTTTCCGGACTTTTGGACAGAGTATGGAGATATTTATGGGAAGTCTGTTGGCTGGTGATAATGCTACTGCTCCTGCACCTTATGATTTTGCTTTAGGAGGTGAAGGACTTGATCCGTCTATACCTATCGGTGCAAATGGTGCAATGTTGCAACCCGGACAGAGTCTCATGGTGGATATGGGTGGAAACTTCAATGGATATATGGGTGATATGAGCCGTGTGTTCTCTATTGGTAAATTGCCGGAGAGAGCTTATGCTGCTCATCAAACTTGTCTGGAAATACAGGAAGCCGTAACAGAAAAGGCAAAACCAGGGGCTGTGTGCGAAGATCTTTATAATACAGCTATCGATATGGTTACTAAAGCCGGGTTTGCTGATTACTTTATGGGAGCCGGACAGAAAGCGAAATTTATAGGTCATGGTATTGGTCTGGAAATTAATGAAGCCCCTGTACTTGCTCCGCGTATGAAACAGGAGTTGGAGCCGGGCATGGTATTTGCGCTTGAACCGAAAATCGTATTACCGGGTATTGGTCCGTTGGGCATCGAAAATTCTTGGGCAGTAACAACGGACGGGGTAGAGAAATTGACGCTGTGCAAGGAAGAAATAGTGGAATTGGGAGAGGGTGATAAGGTGATGATAGAGTAATAAGGTGATAGAGTGATAAGATGTGGAAACTGTGTTATCACCCTACCACCTTATCACTCTATCACCCTACCACCTCTTTAAATCCCCTCGTAATATTCACACAAGAAGTAACGTGCAATGAAGTCCCAATTATCATGCAATACTTCTTTTCCACCGGGAAAAGGAAGTTGCAGATCAGGGAACAGTCCTTTAGCCATACCATATTTTACAAGATCAAAGGGACAAGCTCCCGGATAAGTGAATAATTTGAATCCTCTATCAGCAGCATTTGCTGCATTGTATGTTGGATTATGCGGATCGCAGAAACAATAGGAAACATTTGGGGCAATCAGCATACCTTTGGCGTTGGCATAGATTACGAAGTTCCTTTCATTCTTTAATTCGGGTAATAAGCTTTCATTTTTATTTTCCCATTTCAGTTCTTCTATAAAGAATTTACATAGCTCGTCATATACGGAGAAGTACAATAGTGGTTCTCCTTTACTGTATGCCAGACAATTTTCTACATCTTTCTTGAGTTGCATTCCCGGTTTAATTTCGGGTAATGGCACTTGAGGCATTTCTAATAAATCCAATCCCATCACCCAAATAGGAGAAGAAGGTTCATCACAAATAGGTGCTTCTTCGAATGAAGCATCCATTAGATCATACGCTTCCCGGCTGAGTGCCAATAAATCGGGGTCATGAGGGTTTTGGACGATAACCTCGTCTTCCTCAAAAATGGCATATCGGGAGAAGAGTGTCCATTGTATAAATGACAGGTCCTCTACGTTGATTTCATCGGGAGTATATGCATCTGTCAGTGTATAGAAAGGTAGATAAGATTTATACAGTCCGTAGTATGCATTTGAAAACTCTTTCCAGCCACCTGATTGGGCTATGCTGTCTTGGAAGTAGAGAGCTAATGAAATGGCAGCATCTACTCTTTCCGTTTCAGATTTTTTACAGTATAATGGAGATTGATCGATCAAAAGAAGTAGTTGATTGGCGAAGTGCAAATACCAGGTGTCGGTCGGAACTTGTTTACTGCGTTCGTTAGCTGCTAACCAACGCTTCATGTAAATTCTTGATTGTTTCATGTTGTTTTACTTTATATTGGACAAAGATAGGGCTTTCCCTTGAACTTGTGCTCCTGCCGTCGGATATATTTACCGAGTCAGTGAGAATTTCATACTGAAACCGAAGTCTGCACTGACAACGGGGTACGAACTGGAAGATATCAGTGGGGTATTTTGCTGGCGATCGTAGTAGAGACGTAAAGTTAGGAGGCGACTTAGGGTGTAGTCTGCAGAACAGGATATTTTAAGGGCTTTGTTCCCATTGGTAGCCTGGGCAAATCCTTGTTGGATATCACGGCAAAGGGCCGACTGGTTACGGAATGATATATCGGTGCGAAGAGCAAGATCATGGCTGACACGATTTTTACTGTCCTTTACATTGCGGCGGCTGAATAAGTTAAAGTTGACAATCTTGTATCCCAAACCGATTACAAAGTCACGTGAGGCTGTTTCTACCAGTTGGCAGGCGCTCATACTAAGATTCAGAATACGACTGGTTTTATATTCTACCTTGGCGGTAAGTCCATTTTTGAGAGTAGCATCCATGCCAATGAGGGGAGAGAATTGCTCGTTGATGGATACCATGCTGATATCGAAACGGGATGAAGGAATGGGATTTCCCGTTTGTACATCTTCTACAAAGCCAAGATCGCCCATATAGCTCATGAAACTTTGGAAAGTATTGTAGCTGCCGACACTATATGTACTCCGGTAAGCGTGATTCAGATTGACGCTGCGGAAATTCTTTTTGAACCAGGCTATCTTGGTGAGTCCAGTATAGGTAATGCGCCAGTTCGGCATCATGGAGAATAGGCTGGGGAAGAAGTCGAGGGCCGAGTTCCGGGCATTCCTTCCGGTATAGGCGGCAAGGAAAGCAGGTATCATTACGTCTGGTGAATGTTTGCTGATAGTACCGTTGGCTGGATCGAATGTCTTACCGGCAAAGGTGCTGCCTTGTGGGTATTGTGCGCCAATGAACTGAGTTTCCACACGATCCCGGATAACATCGAGGTTGCGACGGAAGCGTTCGAAAGTACCGGAACGGTAGCCATCTCCGGCACTGTGTCGTTCGAAAGAACTTCCGATAGAAATGATGCTCATAGAGAAATTGCCACTGCGGGTATCCGGCATGCCTGCGAACATATATTGCATTTCGCGACTGCGGTTACGGGTACGATTTGCAGTGAGGTCTATTTTGAGATCACGTATCGGTTCCAGAGAAATACGTAGTTGTAAGTCTTCCAGTGCATTACTGCTGGCCGGACTGACAATGGAGTCGTTACAAACAAGCCAATCGTTTTGTAGGGCACGGTCAATGTAGCCATCTCCGGTAAGACCAAAAGCAAAGTCTATTCCCGGAGCAAGGAAGCCACCATGTTTTTTTTGTCCGAACATGTCACCGACTTCAGGACGGAAGCCGGGAAGGGTCATGGCGTATGTATTCTTGTACGTAAAGCTGAAATTGCGCACGCTCATAGCGAAGCGGGCGGTATGTTGCCCGAATTTATACCACCAGCCATCTTCCGGATTGGGTCCGGGAATGATCGTAAGTTTAATGCGTGCCGTATCTTTTGTATCGATACGGAGGGAATTGGCACTTAGGACCTTATAATTTACAGGATAACGACGCCCGTTTACTGTAAGTGCACTGACTTTGGGACGACGGGAGTTCATATTGTGCTGTATCGTGAGGGTGGTATCTGTACGTAGTTGTATTTCTTTATCGTAGCGACGTGGCTTCTGTTCTTTGGGGGATGTCGGTTTACGATACGAGGCAGAGAAGCGACGGTTTACTTGTTTCAGATAGGGGATCTTGTTATATAACGCTTCAAGGTTGAAACGGGAATTTACATCGATGCTTCGTTGGTTGTTGACAGTATTTCCCATTTCTATGCCTTCGGATAAGGACACGCCACGATCCCAGTTATAGGAAGAAGCAAAGCGGAGATCTGCACTGATCCAGTCAGTGGCGGGGAATTTATCAAATGGGAGTTTATAGGTGGCATTGAATGTCTGCTGGAAGTCGATGGGGCGGCCGAGTGAGAGCAGGCTACGGCGGACAGTATCCTTCCAGGCTGTGTATTCGTCAGGATAAAGGTCTTTATTCACTACACCGTAGGGTTCTACAATTTCAGCGTGGGTAGCAGAGGTGAAATTGAAGCGTAGGTTTTTCGTCAGGTCCCAGCGTAGGGCAAAGTCACGGTTCCAGAGAAATTCTTTGGCTACAGAGATTGGAATACTTTCGATACTGATATCTCCATTGCCCACAGATGCTCCGGAGGTCAATGCTTCCAGGTCACGAAGTTGCAGTTCGTAGTAATGGCGCGTCATATCGGTATTGAATGATATACTTTGAGGTAGCCAGTTCAGGTTGAATTCCTTAATAAAACGCATCCAGGGAGACTTGTTCTCCATGCTTTTGAAAGGTTCCCATGGACGGTATATGGGAGCGTAGTTATAAGTCATAGCAGCACGCCAGTCTGTTTCATTTTCATAGGCGGTAGTACTGCCTTGATTATGACGTAGGGAACGGGAGTAGCTGAAAGTAAAGTTTCCCGGATCGTATGGCATGGGATTCTTACTGGTGATACCCAGCCGTGCATTGCTGAGGCTGAAATTACGGTAAGTAGTAATTTCGCGGGCTATATTCATCAGTGAGTCGCGTTCCCAATCGGTGGTGCAGGCATCAAGTGCATCATCCAGCAACATATCTTTGTCCAGCGGATTATACTTGGGCGTAGTGGCTTCTTTGGAGTAGGAGAAATAAATGGGCGCAGTCAGTTTGGCTTTCTTGGGAAAGAAGCGTCCAAGGTCGAATGTAGTAGTGAAGCTGTATTGATAGTAGTCATCCAGACGGCGTTCACTGACACTTTGTTCCAATCCGCCGAAACCGGCTGTTTCCATGTGTCCGGCCAGATTGATGCTACCTATATCAGAGAGTTGCACATTGAGATTGCCCTGTGCAGCCCAACCTCCTTCTTCATTGAATTCGGTGAGACGCAGTTCGTTTACCCAGACTTCTGCCGACTTGACAGTACGAGAATTATTGCGAACTCCGATCATTAAGGTCTTTACTTCTGCCAACGAAGGATTACCAATTACACTTATTTTGTTAGCAGGCTTATCCGGATCGTATTCAGAATAGACTTTGGCATAGGTTACACCACTATTTGAAATATTCTTCAGGCGATTGCGTGCTTTTTTTGCATTGGTCAGCACACTGAGGTCGATATCCAGATTATTTGACTTAGGCCAGACGGCAAGGCAACCGGCAGCAGTGCTTCCATTATACTCTCCGTGGGGAGTGAGTGTGAGTGGAATTTCGTATTCATAATAATTGCTACGATAGTCTGAACCGAGGCGGATAAATACGGAGAGCTCACCGTCCTGTGGGTCAGTACTGAGATCGGGTAAGGCTTCGGCATGGGCAAACATTTGCAGGCGTTTGTACTGTCTCATATCCATACCGGTGTTTTTGTAGACGGCACGGGCATCACCGGGAGCCAACTTTTCCAACTTCAAGCTCATGGCTTGTTCATTCTGTTGACGGAGTTGCGGTTGTCCGGGATCGATGACGCGGGAAATACCCGGAGGCATTACATAGTTTACCGGAGTGCGGTCACCATTTTCTTCGATGTTGACGGCAGATACATCCAATGTAGCGGAACTGGTGGTAGAAGCACCTTGTTGCGTATTGTTTAGTGCGTCGGTATAGGTACGCCATTCGCCGCGTACTAATTCAAGTGTGGCAAAACGCAGCACGATAGGTTTCTCAAATCCGGTCAGGAACATACGCATGAAGCGGATGGATTTAAAATCTTTAATGCTTCCCACCGCCTCACCACTACGTACAGGTACTTTGAACTGATACCAGGTTACTTCTTCTGTTTGTCCGTTGCGCAGGCGGACGCTGGCGGTTCGTTTATCCGTGATGTAATTCTGCCCTACTTTCAGGTCGGCAGGTGTCAGATTGATGCGATATTGGAAATACTTCTCTGTCTCGTTTAGTGTATTGTCCTGATTGATATCCTCTACATCGGGCACGGTTTTTGAGGATATATCGTATCGCTCCGGAGAGTCTTCATTGGCTGTGGAGTTGCCTTCGGTATTGTTATAGTATTTATAACGCTCCAGGATACTACGCTCTTCACGGTCATAGTCGGAGCCACGGAAATAGTGATAATTGTCGCCTGCCGGATCGTTGTAGAATTTCTCGTAAGTGGAGGCATCCACTTTGCCTTGTATGTCTGTCAGATATTTCTGATAAGTGGAGAAGGTGCGTTCGTCTTCAGTAGAGAGCCCGTTCAGTCCGACATCTTGTCTACGGCGTGCACCGGCTGCATTATCAAAGGCATATACCACACTGCGGTCGCGGGGAACACGTCCCCAAACAGTTTCTTCGGTCTTTGTGGCATCTCCATCAATGGGCAGACCGTTTTCAAAGAACTTCTTGCCATCTTTGAGGATGTCTTCGGATACTTCGCCTAGGTTGATGTAGAGAGTGCCTTTGGAAGAGCTTGCTCGTGTTGCTTTTTCCGAGCCTGTTCGTGTTGTTCCTCCCTCAATGCTACCTTCTTCGTAGATAAATGGGTCGAGCAACCAAAACGTGACGTATTCAATGTTTGCCGCTTCAAAATCACTGGTATCCAGTTTACGCATCATGCCTCCCCAGCGATTCTCCGGATTTTGCAGAGTACCGTCGGAATTCAGGTCTGTATCCAGATTGTACGGCCCTCGTTCCTGTGGATAATAGGCCAGGTTCAGCACGTTCATGGAGGCCGATTCCTGATAGGGAGTTTCTTTATTCGGAAACAGTTCCTGCTCATAGACTTCACGTACATAGTGGTTGCTGAGCTGATTGAGGTCGTTTTTGATGTGTGTAGGTGTCAATGAAGAGTTACGGCGGGTGAAAAGTCCGTCAATATGGTACCACGCCAGCAGTGCCCGGTTCTTTCCGTAATTGATATCATTGCTGTGAGTTGCTTCGGGAAAGAGGGGAGAGGGAGTGCTTGCCAGCATCCAGTATGAGGGTTGGCGAAGGTCGATACCATTTTGTGTACTTTCGAAATCGTCGATGTACGAAGCGTTTTGTTGCAGTCCTTTGGCATGTCCCGGAATGAGGTGGGCGAATTCCACACCAAGATTGATGCTGCTGGGGGCGGTTGCTGTGACAAAAGGTAACTTATCTATCATATTTGTCAGCCACTGGCTCTCTTTTTTCCATGAAGCATTCACTCCCCACAATGTATTGGAGAGAGGTTCGTCACCCATTGCCACTTTGCTCGTCAGCGGTTTCTCGCTGAGGTGCATGATGCTTCCTCCGAAAGAGAAGTTCTGTGAGAAATCGTAGGTGAAGTTTAGGCCCATCATCGTTTTGCGTTGCATGCTGTAGAGCGTATTACTTTCCAGATTTACGCTGATGGCTGTGCCGGCGTCAATGATGCTTTGGTTGAGAATGGTAACTACTCCCAATGTGTAATCTACTGTATAGTCCGAGTTTTCTACCAGTGTCATGCCGCCTGCCGTCACCCGTACTGAGCCTTGTGGAATATTCATAGCTCCTAACCGTATTTCATTGGCATTGGAGGCACGGTATTCACCTGTTAGCCGAAATTTATTCTTCTCAGCTGTTTGTTGCGCTACGGTGCGGGTGGAGTCGTACAGTTCCTGAAACACATATTTGTCCGCCAGTGCATCATTTCCGATGGCTTTGCGCAGGTGGCTGCCGAAAGGTTCTACTACAGGAAAGTAAATACGTCCGTCCGATGCTGTCACCGTATATCCTTCGACAAAGTCGAAGAAACCGTCCGCACCTGTTTGGCTCTGGCTATTAAGGCGGTCGAGGTTCATGACACGCAACAGGGGTGTTTTGGCAATCTTTCCTTCCGGGATATAGCGTAGATATACGCCTGTTGTATCGCTTTGGTAAGTGATATTCAACTGGAATTTCTCTTTTTGCACGGAGTAGGCATTGAGACTGTAGACGTTCTTCATCATCAGATCCCAGCAGGCTGCGTCCGGGGAGTTTGCCGTGTTCTTCAGTAATTTTACGAACAAACTTTGCCCGGTTTCCTTGATGTCAGAAGAAAACTCACCTACCTGATAACTTCGTCCACCGAGTGTGTATTCAAAAGCGACTGCCAGTACTTCGTCCGGTTGAAGGGTTTGCTTCAGTGAGATGTAACCGAGTTTGCTGTTCAGTGTGTATTCTGAGGAAGTGAGCAGACGGGCACTTTCTATTTTTTCGTAATCCATGCCGGGTTCGGATCCGGGGATTGTACTCATGACATTGCTTACCTGGCTGATATCGCGTGCGGCTGCATAACTGCTAATCATTTTCGCATAGAGGTTATTGGCGCTATTGGCGGGAGCGTTGACGTTTGAACTGGGGTTGGTCGGGTTACCCACTCCGCTCCAGGCGGTAGTGTTGCCTATGTGAAAGGCTTCTCCAAGATCAGTTAGTGCTACGATGTTTCGCGGATTATCATAGTTGTTTCGTTTATTGGTTACCCATACTTCGATCCGGTTAATTGTAACTCCCGAAAGGATATTCGGAAGCTGTGCCAAGTTTTTGTCATAAGTATCCCGGAAATAATGTGCTAGAAAAAAGTGACGATTTTCTTCGTAATTATCTGCGGAGAAGTCGAACGTAGTGGTTTGTGCACCACCGCGGCTGGTCACTGTTTTGGCTTCACTCTCTTGCTGACTGATAACAGCTTGTAGCTTTAGTTTGCCGAATTGCAGGTCTGTACGAATTCCGAACAGTGCGGATGCTCCGCGTATCAGTGAGTTATTGGTGGACATGCTCACATTACCGGCTTCAATCAGTTTGATGATCTCATCTTCTTTTCCCTCATATTTCAGTTTCAGTCGTTTGGTGTCAAAATCAAAGGTAGCATCGGTGTTGTAGTTCATGTTCATATTCACCTTGTCACCTACTTTTCCATTGACGTTGATATTGATTTTCTCGTCAAAGTCAAAACCGAGTGTTTTGCGTTGACTTTCCGGAAGTGAGGGGTTCTTCACATTTTTGTACGTCATGCCAAAGCTGAGTTCTGCATTACCTTGTGTACGTATCTGTACCCCACCGGGACCAAACAATTTCTCTGCCGGACCAAGGTTGAACTTCATATCCATAAAGTCGAAAGCCTCTTTTCCTTTGCCGATTTGTTCTCCGTTCTTTTGGCGGTAATAAGATTGCATGGATTGTTTCAATGTCCAGTCCAGATATTCTTCGGGAGTTAGTACCATCGGTACATCGATTTCGGTATTCCCTAATTTTGTGCGTATGTAGTACCTGTCTGTTTTTGCATCATATTCTGCTTCGGTTCGTAAGTTCATGGGGGATTGCAGGTCGGCAGGGTGGGGAGAAAGGTCTTTTAGTGTACCCGGCACGGTCTTGCGAACGGAATATCGCGGAGCTATTGTATCCTGTACATTTTCCGCTTTTTGTGTACTCTCCCCATTTACATTCTGTCCCATAACGACAAAGCTGCCAGGCATGAGCCATAGCAGCAATAACCAAATGATGTGTCGTATACGAGGAGACTTCATGTGTGTTTAATTGAATAAGTTGCTCGTAGCTTGTCACTTAATTTAGCGCATAGTGCTAAATTAGAGTCTTTTTAGCGCCAGCTTAATAACTTGTTCCACTGGCGCATCTGGCTCTTCTTTCAATATTGCCAAAACTACCTTTTGTGATGGTGCCTGTGCAAATCCCAACATTGTCAATGCTGCAATAGCCTCTTCCTGCACCTGTGCATTAGCAGCAGATAGCATTCCGCCGAGACTTCCTATCGTACTTCCTGCGCTTGCAGTACCTGTCTTGATTTTATCTTTCAAATCCACAATCACCCGTTGGGCTGTTTTTAATCCGATACCTTTCACTGTCTTCAGTAAATTGGCATTTTCAGTACTGATAACATTCACCAGTTCTGCCGGTGAAAGTGCCGAAAGTATCATTCGTGCAGTATTACCGCCAATGCCCGAAACGGAAATCAACAACAAGAATAATTCACGCTCTTGTTTATCTGCAAAGCCGTAGAGGACATATGCATCCTCACGTATAGCCTCGTAGATATATAGTTTGCACTCTTTTTTGCCTTGGATGGCAGCATACGTATTTAATGAAATATTAACGGCATATCCCAATCCGTTACAGTCGATAACTGCGGTTGCCGGGCTGAGCTCGGCAAGTCCGCCTCTAATGTATTCTATCATAATACTTACTATAACGCGCGCGAGCGAAGAATATTGTGTGAAAGAGTTACAAGTTACAAGCTACAAGCTCCTTTCGGTATAATAGCGCAGCCACTCGTAGCTTGTAGCTCGTAACTCTTTTATCTTGTTAATAAAGAAAAAACTCTGTGGAACACTGAATCGTTTTGTGGTTAATTTGAATGAAAATGATTACTTTTGTGCCGATAAAATAGAAAACTGATAAATAATATCAATAAAAGAATGAAAAAAGTAAGAGCAGCCATTGTTGGCTATGGCAATATCGGGCAATACGTGCTCGAAGCGTTGCAAGCGGCTCCCGACTTTGAAATTGCCGGTGTAGTACGCCGAGCTGGAGCTGAAAATCGTCCCGCAGAACTGAGTGAATACCCTGTTGTAAAGAATATCAAGGAATTGGAAGGCGTTGATGTTGCAATTCTTTGTACACCAACCCGCAGTGTAGAGACTTATGCCAAAGAAATCCTTGCACTTGGCATCAATACGGTTGACAGCTTCGATATTCATACCGGTATTGTAAATTTGCGTCGTACACTGTCTGCTTCTGCAAAAGAGCATAATGCAGTTTCTATTATTTCTGCAGGTTGGGATCCGGGAAGCGATTCTATTGTACGTACCCTGTTGGAAGCGATTGCTCCGAAAGGAATTACTTATACAAACTTTGGTCCGGGAATGAGTATGGGGCATACAGTTGCTGTAAAAGCTATTGATGGTGTAAAGGCTGCTCTCTCCATGACTATTCCTACCGGAACAGGTATTCACCGCCGTATGGTTTATATCGAATTGAAAGACGGTTATGAGTTTGACAAAGTAGCTGCTGCCATCAAGGCCGACGCTTATTTTGTGAATGATGAAACACATGTGAAACAAGTTCCCAGCGTAGACGCTTTGCTTGACATGGGACATGGTGTAAACCTCACTCGTAAAGGTGTTTCCGGTAAAACTCAGAATCAATTGTTTGAGTTCAATATGCGCATTAATAATCCTGCACTTACTGCTCAGGTATTGGTTTGTGTAGCTCGCGCTTCCATGCGTCAACAGCCAGGTTGTTACACTATGGTAGAGGTTCCGGTTATTGATCTTCTGCCGGGAGATCGTGAAGAGTGGATCGGACACTTAGTGTAAGAAAATACGATTATATAGAAAAGGATGGCCAAGGTAATATTGGTCATCCTTTTTTATTGAGGTAAATCTAAAGTTCTCTTAGAACAGAAACCGTAGAATATCATTAAAGTTTGCCCAAAGCAGCAATCCGAATAGCAGGAACATACCCACCATTTGCGCACGCTCCATAAATTTATCACTTGGTTTGCGACGAGCCACAATCTCATAAATAAGGAATAGTACATGTCCGCCATCCAGTGCCGGAATAGGCAAAATATTCATGAAGGCGAGGATAATAGAAAGGAATGCTGTCATGTACCAGAACTGATGCCAATCCCATGTAGCAGGGAAGATGCTTCCGATAGTTCCGAAGCCACCCAATTGCTTGGCACCTTCTTTAGAGAAGAGATATTTCATCTGTCCTACATAGCCTTTCAGCGTTTGTACTCCCAATGCTGCACCGGCGGGGAAAGAGGCCAGAAAACTATATTCTTTCCTTACGACCGGCAGTAACTGATTGGTTGCCGTACGTACCACTACACCTATCTCATAGATTGAATCTGTTGCAAAAGTCACGGTATCTATCACTCCGGCACGTGCATAAGTCAATGTGATATCATGAGAAGCTGAATCCGTTTTCTGGCGGCGTAACATCTCTTCTTTGAAATCGAAATAAGAAATATTCTTTCCGTCCAATTGCATAATACTGTCACCCGCTTGCAGGCCGGCAAGGGCAGCAGGACGGTTGGCACAAATACTATCAATAACATATGGATAGCGGAATGAGGCAAAACGTACACTGTCAGCCAGCAGACGCTCCATGAAATTCTCAGGAATATAAACGGATACCTCTTGCCCATCACGGCGTACTGTTACTTGGCGGGCATCGACAACGCTTGTCAGCATGTCACCACCGTAACGTTCAAAGGGTACACCATCAGCAGATATCAGTACGTCACCGTCACGGAAACCGATAGCTTTTGCCGTTTCGTTGAATTCCATACCCAACGGAGCTTTTTGTACCGGTACGTATTCATCTCCCCAAGTAAAAAGTATCATAGAATAGATGAATAATGCCAATATGAAATTGAACAATACACCACCTATCATGATTAACAACCGTTGCCATGCCGGTTTGGCCCGGAACTCCCACGGTTGCATTGGCTGTTGCATTTGTTCAGTATCCATAGACTCGTCTATCATACCTGATATCTTTACGTAACCACCTAACGGCAGCCAACCAATACCATATTCCGTATCACTATTTTTCGGCTTGAACTTGAACAGGGTAAACCAAGGGTCGAAGAACAAACAAAACTTTTCTACCCGTGTCTTGAAGAGACGAGCGAAGAGGAAGTGCCCTCCCTCATGAACGATAACGAGCAACGAAAGGCTCATAATGAGTTGCAGGGCACGAATCAAAAATGTTTCCATCTAATAATTTTTCTATTTTACTATTTACAATTTACTATATTAAATGCGGCTTATCATTGATACCGCTATCACTTTATAAGTTCTTGTGCAATACGGCGTGTCATCTCATCCGTAGCTACATAGTCTTCATATTCCGGTTTTGCCACAAATGATACGATAGACATTGCTTTCTCTATCACGTCACTCATGCCGAGGAATGAAATTTCATCCCGCAGGAAAGCGGCAACTACCACTTCATTGGCTGCATTTACGATACAAGGCATATTTCCGCCTTTATGCAAAGCTTCGTAAGCCAAAGCCAGATTACGGAAACGGGTGGTATCCGGTTGTTCGAATGTCAGGTTTGTGCACATCTTGAAATCTAACCGGGGAAATGAAGCCTTCAAGCGTTGCGGATAAGAGAATGCATACTGAATAGGCAGACGCATATCCGGCATACCCAATTGTGCCTTTACTGCACCGTCTTCAAACTGCACCATCGAATGTATAATAGATTGCGGATGTACTACCACTTCAATCTGATCCGGACGTACACCGAATAACCATTTTGCTTCTATCACCTCGAACCCTTTGTTCATCATTGAAGCGGAATCAATCGTGATCTTCGCTCCCATATCCCAATTAGGATGTTTTAAGGCTTGGGCTTTGGTTACCGTAGCCAGTTGCTCCATTGTGCAATTGCGGAACGGACCACCGGATGCCGTAAGGATCACCTTCTCTATCGGATTGCCGAGCTCCCCCGCTAAACATTGGAAAACGGCTGAATGTTCGGAATCTACCGGTAATATAGGTGTACCGGATAGGCGTGCCATATCGTTAATCAGCTCACCTGCCACAACAAGCGTCTCCTTGTTGGCAAGAGCGATAGGCTTACGGGCACGAATAGCATTCATGGTTGGTTTCAGTCCGGCATAACCTACCATCGCAGTCAATACGATATCAATTTCCGAGTCTTCCACAATCTGGCAGATAGCGTCCGTTCCTGAATATACTTTGATAGGCAGGTCGGCGAGGGCTTCTTTCAGTTGGGCATATTTCGTTTCGTTGGCTATAACTACCGCTTCAGGCTTGAATTTCCGAGCCTGAGCAATGAGTTCTTCTACACGGTTGTTGGCGGTCAGCACATACGCTTCGTACTGGTCGGATTGTTCTTCAATCACTTGTAATGCCTGCGTACCTATGGAGCCGGTAGAACCGAGTATAGCAATTTGTTTTTTCATTTATCTATCACTTAAAATACAATATATTGTTCCGGATTCACCGCCCGTCCTTTGTGCCATAACTCAAAGTGCAGGTGAGGACCGGTTGTCAGTTGTCCGCTGTTTCCTACCAAAGCAATAGCCTCTCCGGCCTGTACAGTGTCTCCTTCACGTTTCAATAAGGAACTGCAATGTTTATATACGGATATAAAGTCTTGATTATGTTGTACTTCTATCACATACCCTGTTTCGGCCGTATAAGTACTCAAGATAACTGTACCATCCAGCGTAGCAAGTACGCTCTCTCCGGGATTAGCAGCGATATCCGTACCGTAATGTTTTCTGTCAGCGTCAAACTTATCTGTGATCATGCCTCGCGTGGGACGATAAAATATCAATCCTTCTATGTCCGGGCGGGCTGTAATGCTTGTCAGATTATACTTTTCTGTTTCTTCATATTGTTTCCGGAACTCCGCTTCCCGCTGTGTGCGTTCCATCAACGAGTCTTCGCGTACGGTAGTCAGTGAGTCCATATTGTGCACAGTATCTACCCGTATGGTCCCACTGAAAATATCCTGTATATTCATGATATACAAATTCTGGCGATCTACCAACTGTTGAAGTGAATCTACTCGTAAAGCATTCTCTACCACTTGGGCACGGATTTCACTGTTCATATATCCCGGCAAGTAGTTACGCAACGGAGTGAAAGCAATGATAACTGAGGCAACCAAAAACAAAACAGTCAGCACAGAAAGTAATACCGAGATGCCGTTTAGCTTGGATACACGGAGACCGACTACTTCTTCGAGTGTATTCTCGTTGATGATAGTCAGCTTATATTTGAATTTGATATTACTCCAGAATGCTTTATGTCGTTTCTTTTTCACCATACGCGTTTATCACTTTATCGCCCTATCGCTTTATCACTCATATTACACTTCCTCTGTTTCATCCAAAGCCAGCAATCCTTCGGGTAAATCCATTGTGATTACTTTGTGCTTTTGGTCAATGTTCAGGATGAATTCTTCTTGTGCAGGAATCAGTAACTCTTCTCCCTGATGATCAACTACAAACAAGGTGTTGATGGTTGCAGTATCCATCTCTGTCACTTCTCCCAAGTCTCCGTGGTTAACTTCTTCTATGCGGAAACCTACGAAGAAATCCCAGGTTAGTTCTCCCGGTCCGGCATCTTCGGCATGTTTGGCAGGAAAATAAACTTCCACGTTGGTGAACATTCGTGCACGTTCTGCCGTGTCTACTCCTTCCAGCTTTACCAATGCAGTGGAGTCGGAGCGGAAACGGTATTCCTCCAGGAAGAAAGGTACGAAAATACCATCCAACAGGCAGATCAGGTATTCAGCTTCCACCCGGTCAAAAATGTCATCGGTGAATGTGAATGACAACTCACCGTGAATGCCGTGCGGTTTGTTGAATACTCCTATCTTATATACATCTTCTCTTTTTATCATCTTATCATCCTACCATTCTGAATCATCTTCCCTCATCCCATATCATATTCTCGTAATTCTAGCTCCGATAGCGTTCAGGCGTTTTTCGATGTCCTGATACCCCCGGTCTATTTGCTCAATGTTGTGGATACGACTGCTGCCTTCCGCACTCATGGCGGCAATCAGCAATGCAATACCGGCACGAATATCAGGTGAAGTCATATTTCCGCCTCGCAGACGCATGGCATGGTTATGGCCAATGACAACGGCACGGTGAGGATCGCAAAGAATAATCTGTGCTCCCATATCTATCAGTTTATCCACGAAGAACAGGCGGCTCTCGAACATCTTCTGATGGATAAGCACACTGCCTTTTGCCTGAGTGGCAACTACGAGCATTACACTCAGCAAGTCCGGTGTCAGTCCCGGCCAGGGAGCATCGGCAATAGTCATAATGGAACCGTCCATGAACGACTCTATCTGATACGTTTCCTGTGCAGGAACATAGATATCATCTCCTTGTTGTTCCAGTTTGATACCCAGACGGCGGAAACTTTCGGGGATGATGCCCAGGTTTTCATAAGAAACATTCTTGATGGTGAGCTCACTTTGCGTCATGGCTGCCATACCGATAAAACTGCCGACTTCGATCATATCGGGAAGTATCGTATGCTCGGTACCGTGTAGTTCGTCCACTCCTTCAATGGTCAACAGATTGGAGGCAATGCCTTGTATCTTGGCGCCCATACGATTCAGCATCTTGCAAAGTTGTTGCAGATACGGTTCGCAGGCAGCATTATAAATCGTGGTTGTTCCTTTGGCCAGTACAGCTGCCATCACGATGTTGGCAGTTCCGGTTACCGAAGCTTCGTCCAGCAACATGTAGGTGCCTTTCAGTTCGCAAGCTGAAATCTCGTACGCTTCGCGTTCTGTATTGTACGAGAAATCTGCACCCAGGTTCTGTATACCGATAAAGTGAGTATCCAGGCGTCTGCGTCCTATCTTGTCACCACCCGGTTTTGAAATCATCGCTTTATGGAAGCGTGCTACCATTGGGCCGATTAGCATAACCGAACCTCGCAGACTGGAACACTTCTTCAGGAATTCATCACTTTCCAGATAACTCAAATCTAGCTTTTCAGCTTTGAAACAATACGTATCAAGCCCTTTTCTGGATACCGTAACGCCCATGTCACGCATCAATTGAATGAGATTGTTGACGTCCAGTATATCCGGAATGTTATGTACGGTCACCTCTTCGGCTGTCAGCAGCGTGGCGCAGATAATCTGCAATACCTCGTTTTTTGCGCCTTGCGGATGAATCTCGCCGGATAATCTGTGTCCTCCTTCAATTACGAATGATGCCATAAATTGGGATTTATGACTTATGATTTATAATTTATGATTTATGAACGGACCTGCCGCTTATAAATCATAAACTGAAATCATAAATCTATTAGTACTTTCTCTTATTATTCCGGTTATCTCTCCGGTTATTCTGATTGTTTACTTTCGGACGGTAGTTCTGATTAATACGTTCAGCCATCAGTTTGATGATGTCATCCGTCATCTGCAATTTGCCACCCGAATATTCGTTAAGATCTTCTGCAATTTTACGGTCGTCTACCGTATCTTTGTTCCAGGTCATGAAGTCTTTCTTCATGTGGTTGCAGATCAGGGCAATCAGATTCTGCTTTTCATCTCCTTCGGGGAAATCAATTGCTTTCTTTATCAATACTTCCAGTGTACGGCCGTAGTGGCGGTAACGGATTTTTGTACTGGGATAGGGGATTACTTCCGGACGGGTATTCAGATTATCTTTGCGGATAATTTCATACGGGTAATCAATATCCAGTTTGAAGTCGGACATGATAGCCAGATGATCCCATAGTTTATGTTTAAAATCGGGTACATCACGCAGATGCGGGAACATATTACCCATAATGTTGATAATGGTGTTTGCGCAACGTTGGCGTTCTGCGCGATCTTCGATTGTTAACGCGTGGTCAACCATGTTTTGGATGCTGCGTCCGTATTCCGGCAAAGGCATCCGCTTTTGTTGAGTGTTATATTGCATATATTATAAAAGTTTTTTCGGTTGGGAAGCTACAAACTCTTTCAGGTAGAATGGTTCAAAATAAGCTACATCCTTAAAGTCGTTTTCGGCTATTGCTTTTTCGGCAAGTGGAAACATCATCTTTGCCAGCGGACGAATATCGTCAATGAAATGCGCATTGGGATGAGTTATTTTTTCTTTGCACTTGGCTGCTCCGTCTCCAAAGAAATAAACGGGATGTTGATTCAGAAATTCCGTATAAGAGTTTTCGTCTACAATGTCAGCGGCTATGTCGCGCACAGGTTTCAGGGCACGGTCGTAGATGGCAGCATATACTTCCATGCGGCGTGCATCAATCATCGGGCATAACAGTGCGTCTTCAGGCAATTCATCATGATAAAGCAATACCGGCACGCATTGTACTTTCAATGTCGGAAGACCGATCAGCGGAATATTACGTCCGTAGCAAACTCCTTTCACCATAGATACACCGATACGTAGCCCAGTGTAAGAACCCGGTCCGCAACTCACTGCTACTGCATCAATCGGCATGGCATGACTGTCGGCAAACGACAGAGCTTCGTCTATAAATACTCCCAGCAGAGCGGCATGAGACGGGCCGTTCAGATCTTCTTTGTTAAATACATTTTGTCCATCTTCACTCACAGCAACGGAGCATGCCGAGGTGGACGTTTCAATATGCAAGATACACGACATAGTCTTTTGTTAGTTTAATTGTGGCAAATTTACAGGTTTATTTTCAGATACACAAGCGAATCCAAAAAGGGTTCGGTATCTTTCTTACGGCATAATTGGCAGGTTTTTAGATTATTTCTATCTTTGCTATCTGATTTTAGGAATAAATACTGAATTCGTTAACATAAAATAACCGGCACAAGGAGGTCGTTGTATCTGTAATTATGATCGTAGCTATTATTATTGTACTTTTTATTTTGGTGGTGATTTCGATGTACAACTCATTGGTGAGAAAGAGAAATCAGATAGAAAATGCTTTTTCCACTATCGATGTCATGTTGAAACGCCGCTTCGATTTGATACCCAATCTGGTTGCAACTGTTCAGCAATATGCCAAGCATGAAGCCGATACATTTGCTGCAATAACGGAAATGCGCAATAAGACTTACACTTCTCTTAATGACAGCGAAAAGGCGGAATTTGACAAAATGTTTTCTAAAGTGCGTACTCAATTCTTTGCAGTGGCGGAGAACTATCCCGAACTAAAAGCTTCTGAAAATTTCCTGCAATTGCAGCGTTCGCTCAATGAAACGGAAGAACAGTTGGCTGCTGCCCGCCGCACTTACAATGCTTCTGTAACCGATTACAATAATGCCGTCCAGACTTTCCCTACAAATCTGTTGGCAGGTATGTTTGGTTTTACAAGGAAAGCGGTGCTGACAATTCCGGAAGCAGAACGTGCAACTCCGGATGTAAAGAACTTATTCAATTCATAAAATAGCCGGCAATGGATTATGTAGATTTTGACTCTCTGGCGCAGAAACTGGCCCCCACATTGCAAGTTCTGGAAAATAAACGTAAGGAACTCCTGAGGAAAGGGCGTTCAGAGGGTTTGATTTATGCTGCTATTTTTCTGATAGTAGGAGTGATCGCTTTGCTAATACTTAAATTGGAAGGGATCTTTGGCCCGATAGGTATTGTTGTTATTTCTGTTATCATTTTTATTACTTGTATCAATAATAAATCGAAAATATTCTCCTCTTTCTATAAAGAAGAAGTGGTAGATGAAATAATCCATGCCTTTTGTCCGAATGCGACCTACTCTCCGAATGACGGAGTGGGTGAGGATCTTTTTAGAAATAGCGGACTGTTTACTTCTCCCGACCGTTATCATGCCGAAGATCTGATAGAAGGATGTCTGGATAAAACCAGCTTTATCTGTTCCGAAGTACATGCTGAAGAGCGTAGGGCTCGTTCTACCAAGAATGGAGTGCAATATTATTGGGAAGATATTTTCAAAGGATTTCTTTTCATTGCTGACTTCCATAAGGAATTTCTGGGAGAAACGACTGTTTTGCGGGATAGCTTTTTCAAAATTAAGATGGGAGCTTCAAGAGTGAAAATGGAAAATCCCGATTTTGAAAAAGTCTTTGATGTCTTTTCCACGAACCAGATTGAGGCCCGCTATCTGATTACCCCTTCCATGATGGAAAGAATGTTGAAGTTGGACAGCAATTTCAAGAAAGGAGTTACCATCAGTTTCCGGAATTCTACGATTCTGGTCGCCATTCCGGATTCAAAGAACCGGTTTGAAGCAGATGTGTGGAGTTCTTTGAATGATATGAGCATCCTTAAATCAGACTTTGCAGTGCTTCAATCCTTGCTGGAAATTGTAGATGAACTGAACTTGAACACACGTATTTGGAGTAAAGAGTGAGCGATAAACACATCACTTATTTCTTGAATAATTTTCACTAATGAAAATATTCATGTAATTTTGCGGAAAACTAAAGAATCTTATGATACAATCCATGACCGGATACGGTAAAGCGACCGCTGAACTGTCCGATAAGAAAATCAATGTAGAAATCAAATCGCTCAATAGTAAAGCGATGGATCTGTCAACCCGCATCGCTCCCCTCTACCGGGAAAAAGAAATAGAAATCCGTAACGAAATTGCTAAGGCACTGGAACGTGGTAAAGTGGATTTCAGTCTGTGGATTGATAAAAAAGATGCCTGTGAACTTATTACTCCCATTAACCAGGATGTGGTAGTGGCGTATTACGAACGCATTCGTACCATCTCCGAAACTACCGGTATCCCTGCACCCGAAGACTGGTTCTCTACTTTGCTCCGCATGCCGGACGTGATGACCAAGAACGATATTCAGGAACTAAGCGAGGAAGAATGGAAAGCTGTTCATGCCACTGTGCTTCAGGCTATCCAAAGTCTGGTTGATTTCCGTATACAGGAAGGCGCGGCTTTAGAGAAGAAGTTCCGCGAAAAGATTTCCAATATTGCCAAATTACTGACTTCTGTTGATCCGTACGAAAAAGAGCGTGTAGAAAAAATCAAAGAACGCATCACGGATGCTTTGGAAAAGACCATCAGTGTGGACTATGATAAGAACCGTCTGGAGCAGGAACTCATCTACTACATTGAGAAACTGGATATCAACGAAGAAAAACAACGCCTGAGCAACCACTTGAAATACTTCATCAATACGATGGAGGATGGAAGCGGACAAGGTAAGAAGTTGGGTTTCATTGCCCAGGAAATGGGACGTGAAATCAATACGTTGGGAAGCAAGTCCAATCATGCTGAGATGCAGAAGATTGTAGTGCAGATGAAGGATGAGCTGGAGCAAATCAAAGAACAGGTATTGAACGTGATGTAATTACTATTTCAATATGGCTAAACTTATTATCTTTTCAGCCCCTTCAGGGTCAGGGAAATCAACGATTATCAACTATTTGCTGGGGCAGAACCTGAATTTGGCTTTTTCTTGTTCCGCTACCAGCCGTCCGCCACGTGGAACAGAACAGCATGGAGTGGAATATTTCTTTCTTTCTCCCGAAGAATTCCGTACTCGCATTACCAATGACGAGTTTCTGGAATATGAAGAGGTGTATAAAGACCGCTACTACGGTACATTGAAGTCTCAGGTAGAAGCTCAGTTGGCTGCCGGACAAAATGTGGTTTTTGATGTGGACGTTGTAGGTGGCTGCAATATAAAGAAGTATTATGGCGACCGTGCCCTGTCAGTATTTATTCAGCCTCCTTCGGTAGAGGAGCTTCGTAAGCGTCTGGTAGGACGTGGAACGGATGCTCCCGAAGTGATAGAAGCCCGTGTGGCCAAAGCTGAATATGAACTGACGTTTGCCCCTAAGTTTGATAAAATCATTGTAAATGATGATTTGGAGAAGGCAAAGGCGGAAGCTTTGCAGGTTATTACAGAGTTTTTGTCTGAATAATTGGTTCCTATGTATACCCCGAAACCTGTTTCTTCCAAGCAGAACAAAGCATTGTTGATCCTCAATATTCTCTTGGCACTTGTCTCTCTTGTGTCAGGGTTGATTGCTTTGTATTACCTGCAATGGACAATCATTATTGGTATGTCTGTGGTACTGCTTTCAAGCTGTATCAATATTTATACTTGTTGGAAACGTATGAAAACAAAAGAATGAAAACGGGTATCTTCAGCGGTTCTTTCAATCCGGTACATATCGGACATCTTGCCCTCGCCAACTATCTTTGCGAGTATGAAGGGCTGGATGAAGTGTGGTTTCTCGTAACCCCTCATAATCCGTTGAAGGAAGAAGATGAATTGATGGATGATACCTTCCGTTTGAAGTTGGTTCAACTTGCCATTGCGGGGTATCCCAAGTTTAAAGCTTCTGATATTGAGTTTAATCTGCCCCGTCCGTCCTATACTGTCCATACGCTGGATAAACTGAAAGAAACCTATCCCGACCGGGAATTTCATTTGATTATCGGTTCGGATAACTGGGGGCTTTTTCCCCGCTGGTATCAGTCGGGGCGTATTCTCGTTGAAAACCATATTCTTGTGTACCCTCGTCCCGGTTATCCGGTTTCTTCCGATTCCCTTCCGGAGAATGTAAAAGTAGTTTCTTCGCCTACTTTCGAAATCAGCTCTACCTTTATCCGCCAAGCGATGGAGGAAGGGAAAGATGTTCGTTACTTCCTCCATCCTGCGGTTTACGAGGCATTGCTTTCTGCGTTTTCCCGCTGAAAGGAGTATGGCTTATTTTTGATTCCTCTTTATATAAACTACTGAACGTCCCCCACCCCGTTTGCGGATAATGCCTTCTGCCAGATATTCTTGTAAGTCACAACTGGCACGCCTGTCCGTCACATTCGTCAGGCGGGAGTATTCGGCGCGTGTGATGCAGACATTTGCTTCCAGGAATTTCAGCATCATCTCTTTTCTTTTTTCCGGGGCTACTGCCGTTTTTTTTGCCGAAGCCTTTTTGTCTATTCGTTCCAGTTCCATTTGATACCTAACGTACTTTTTGAAGGCTTTGCTTGGGCGGAACTTCACGGTTTCAAACCGTACGGACTCGGCACGAATATCTTTCTTGTTCATGGCGGTCCGCGTGCATTTCAGCGTAGTGCTGAAGTAACCCAGTTCGTCCAACTCCACATTGTAGCCGTCGGCAAGCCAGTCGCCCAGTGCATTGCTGATGGCTTGCATGATGCCCACTATCATGGCGTGCGGCATGTGCTGCTCTTTCACCATTCGTTCCTGAAATTCTTTTGCCGTAATGGTGCCTTTAGAGCGCACACGTGCGTGCAACGGTTTTTTCTTTCCTTCGCCACTGGGATCCGGTGTTTCGTAGAGGTCATAATAAGTACTCATATATACATTGTTTTAAGAGGTTTATACTTCCGTAGAAACAAACTGGCACCAGACTGCAAGAAACTAATGTCGGATGTGCTACGAACTAATATTTTTCATACTAAAAAATATTCATACTACAAATATAGTAGTTTCTTACAATAGTTATATTATTTACTTACAATAATTATAGAGTTTTCTTACAACAGTTGATATATGAATAGTTTTTAGTATGAAAAATATTAGTTTCTTGCGGTGCGGGGATTAGTTCTTAGTAGGTTTGATATTAGTTTTATGGCAGTGACGGGAGTTAGCCTGAGATGCATGAGGATGCAAATATCGTTTTTAATTCTTCTTCTGTTACTGGCATAATATATTGAAGGATAAAGCCATTATTGCAAAAGTAGGGATTATCTTTGGAAAGGCATGCAAAAGGCAGGCTAAAATATGCTTTATATGTTTGTAAATTCTCCTATTAATTTGTTCCTTTGTAGAAAGGAGTTTGAAAGAATATGCAAATGGAGCATTCTATAGATGATAATAAACTGAAGTACATCATGTAAAGGACCAATTAATATCTGAATATTATGAAATACATTCCTTTGTTATTAGTCTGTGTGCTAATAAGTTGTACATCCGGTAATAAACAACAAGCTTCGACTATCGAAGCCAATGGTGTTGCTGTGATAAATTTGTCCGAAAATGTATCGGATGCTTCTTCACTGCCGTTGAGCGATGCCGTTGCTAAAGTAGAGTTTGTGTGTTTGGAGGCAACTAATGAGGCGCTGACAGCAGGCATTCATCTAATGCAAGTAACAGATCATGATATTTGGATAGCGCATTATAAAGATAATCGTATTCTACGTTTTTCCCGTTCGGGAAAGTTCTTAAACATGGTAGGCAATATAGGACAAGGACCTGGTGAGTACGTCACTCTGGGTGAATTCTTCATTGACGAAAATCATAAAGAAGTCTATATTGTAGGTGGAGGCGTTTTGGTGTATGATTTTGAAGGGAACTTTAAGAGAAACGTTATAGGGTATAATCACTATAATAAATTTGCAGCAGCTTATATGCAACATGCACTGTTCGAAAACAACTTTTTCATTGCACAAAATATAGCACTGTACAGACCGGTACCCATAGACTCTTTGTGGTCTTTTGCACTGGTAGACAGTTGCTTTCATTTAAAAAAGATGTTTAAGAATCCGGCTCATATAGGTAGAGAAGAAGGTATCATTAAGAATTGCGCTCAGATGAATAATTTTGCTAATTATTGGAAAGAGAATCTGACTAATATAGATACTTATGGTAACCAATTAACCCTTAAATATCCTGATACTGATACTATCTATCGATATGACATTGCTCATGAAAGTTTGAGCCCTCAATATTCCATCTTTACAAAAGAAGAAAAAGGAGATTACGAGCAGACTCATTTATGGTTTAGAGAAAGAAAAGCTTTCGATTACTTCTCTATCAGCTCTTATTATCCAAGCAAAGATTATGTCTATTTGGTGGGGAGCAAAGGGGATAAGGTACTGACTTATTGTTACAACAAACAAGATGGAACTGTGAGGGAGCAAAAGCGGCAAGGCGAAATTAAAGAACGCCAAGTGCCCTGGTTCAACATACCTTTACGGCGTATAGAACGTCCTTTTGTTTTGGATAATGACTTGTTGGGAGGTGAATTTACAGTTGATTATCGTTCTGCCGGTAAGTATTGGATAGATGTGCTGGAACCTTTTAGTGAAGATAACTGGATTGATATAGATCGGATAAAAGCCACCAAGGTAAAGGATGAAGCTAAAAAAAAAGAACTTGTTGAGGCTCTGGAAAATGTTGGCGAGGAAAGTAATCCGATAGTATTGATTGCGACATTGAAGCAGTAAAAAAACGGATTTAAGGATGAAGTCTAAGCTGATGAAGAAAATAACGATGAGTTATAAAGAGAATCCCCTTCACACCGAGTTTGAAGGGGATTCCCAATATATAACAACTATAGCTTTCTTACACGATACCTTGTGCCATCATAGCTTTTGCCACCTTCATGAATCCGGCAACGTTAGCACCTTTCACGTAGTTCACATAACCGTCAGCTTCCGTACCATACTGTACGCAGGCTTCGTGAATGTTCTTCATGATGCTCTTCAGTTTCTCGTCTACCTCTTCAGAGCTCCAGCTCAGTTTGATAGAGTTCTGAGTCATTTCCAGGCCGGATACTGATACACCACCTGCATTGGCAGCCTTACCCGGGGCATACAGAATTTTGGCATCCTGGAATACTTTGATAGCTTCCGGAGTAGAAGGCATGTTAGCACCTTCGGAAACAGCCATTACACCGTTTGCTACTAACTGGCGAGCGTGGTCGCCGTTCAGTTCGTTCTGGGTTGCGGAAGGCAGAGCGATGTCAGCTTTTTCACCCCAAGGTTTAGCTCCTTCTACATATTTCACACCCGGGTATTGCTCTGCATACTCGCGAATACGTCCACGGTAGAGGTTCTTCAATTCCATGATGTAGTCCAGTTTCTCGCGGTCGATACCTGCCGGGTCGTAAACGTAACCGTCAGAATCAGACATAGTGAGTACTTTACCACCCAGTTCCAATACTTTTTCAGCAGTGTATTGAGCTACGTTACCGGAACCTGAAATCAGGCAAGTCTTGCCTTTCAGGTCAGTACCCTTAGTCTTCAGCATTTCCATCAAGAAGTAGATGTTACCATAACCGGTAGCTTCCGGACGAATCAGTGAACCGCCGAATTCGCGGCCTTTACCAGTGAATGTACCGGTAAATTCACGAGTCAGTTTCTTGTACATACCGAACATGAAACCTACTTCACGACCACCTACACCGATATCACCGGCAGGAACGTCAGTCTCAGGACCGATGTGACGCCACAGTTCCAGCATGAATGCCTGTACGAAACGCATTACTTCGGCATTGGATTTACCGCGCGGAGAGAAGTCGGAACCACCTTTACCACCACCCATAGGCAGAGTAGTCAGAGAGTTTTTGAAAGTCTGCTCGAAAGCAAGGAATTTCAGGATTGAAAGGTTTACAGAAGCGTGGAAACGAATACCACCTTTGTACGGGCCGATAGCGTTGTTGTGCTGAACGCGGTAACCCATGTTGGTCTGAATGTTACCCTTATCGTCCATCCAAGTCACGCGGAACTGGTAAACACGATCGGGGATGCAAAGACGTTCAATCAGATTGACTTTGTCAAACTCCGGGTGTTTGTTGTACTCTTCTTCAATTGTAGAAAGTACTTCTTCCACTGCCTGATGATACTCTGGTTCGTTGGGGAACCGTCTCTTCAAATCTTCTAATACCTTAGCTGCGTTCATAATCTATTTCTTTTATTGGTTATTTTTCAGTTGACAAGAGTTCAGTTGACAAGTTGACGAGGAGCCTGGTTGATAAGGTATTTGCATTACCGTAGGGAATTCCTTGTAACTTGTTTCCTCGTATCTCGTTTCCCTTTTTCTCTCTTGCGGTTGCAAAAGTACACATAAAAATGAGACAAACAAACAATTTATAAATAAAATGCGGTAGAAAACAACATTTTTATTGTTTTCTACCGCAAAAAGGAATAAAAAGATATTATTTATCCTTTCTTTAATGATTTTATTACCGGAATGAATACTAACGCTGCCGAAATGATAAGCGTCATGATGACTGGTCCATCAATTCGTTCGACAGTAGTCAGAACTATGTAGCAAAGTGCTGCCCAAAGCAGCACAATGCAAACACTTTGTGATTTCGATAACGGACGTCTCATTTACCTGCTTTCTTTTTGTCCACGATAGCATCGATAACGGCTACTGCGGTGATATTTACAATGTCGCGCACGGAACTTTCGAAGTCAGTGAAGTGGATAGGTTTGTTCAGTCCCATCTGTATCGGGCCAATCAATTCCATTTCCGTATTCATGGCTTGCAACAGTTTGTATGCGGAGTTGGCAGAGCTCAGGTTCGGGAATACGAGGGTGTTCACATCCTTGCCTTTCAGACGGGTGAAAGGATATTTGGCGTCACGCATCTTGCGGTCCATGGCGAAGTTCACCTGCATCTCACCGTCGATGGCGAGGTCTGGATAATTCTGCTGCATGTACTCTACGGCTTCGTGTACGCTTACCGGACTGCCTTCGGTGTCTGCACCGAAGTTGGAGTAGCTTAGCATGGCCATTACCGGGGTATGGTTGAAGAAACGCACGGTGTGCTCTGACAGTTTGGCAATGTCAATCAATGTTTCGGCATTGGGATGACGGTTAATCAGTGTATCAGCTAGGAAGTAGGTACCTTTCTTGGAGTTCAGGATGTGCATCGTACCGAAATGTTTGTATTGCGGTTGTATGCCGATGACTTCCTTGGCTACCTTGATAGTGTTGCTGTACTTTGTATAAAGACCGGTGATGAATGCATCCGCATCGCCTGTTTCTACCATCATCATACCGAAGTAGTTGCGTTCGAACATCTTGTCGTTGGCTTCCTCGTAGGTGGCACCCTGGCGGGCACGTTTTTCAGAAAGGATGCGGGCATAACGTTCGCGGCGTGCTGCTTCGTTCGGATGGCGCAGGTTTACGATTTCGATGCCTTCCAGGCTGAGGTCGAGTTCCTTTGCCAGTTTCTCGATGGTCTCGTCGTTACCTAAAACGATGGGATGGCAGATACCTTCGGCTTTGGCTTCTACGGCTGCTTTCAGCATATTGGGGTGGGAACCTTCGGCAAATACCACACGTTGCGGATTGCGGCGGGCGGTGTCGTAAAGCTGGCGGGTGAGTTTGCTTTCGTAACCCATGAGTTCGCGGAGTTGTACGCAGTAAGCATCCCAGTCTTCGATGTTCTTGCGGGCTACACCACTTTCCATGGCTGCACGTGCTACGGCGCAGGAAACTTCGGTGATAAGACGCGGGTCAACCGGTTTCGGGATGAAGTATTCGGGGCCGAAACTGAAGTTGTTAACATGATAAGCCTCGTTCACAACATCGGGTACGGGCTGTTTTGCCAGGTTGGCAATGGCATGTACGGCGGCAATTTTCATTTCCTCGTTGATGGCTTTTGCCTGAGTATCGAGCGCGCCACGGAAGATATAGGGGAAACCGATTACGTTATTAATCTGATTCGGATAGTCTGAACGTCCGGTTGCCATCAGTACATCGGGGCGGGCTGCCATGGCATCTTCGTAAGAGATTTCCGGTGTAGGATTGGCCAGTGCGAAAACGATAGGAGACGGGGCCATGCTGCGTACCATGTCTTGTGACAGTACGTTTCCTTTGGATAATCCCAGGAATACGTCGGCGCCTTTGATGGCTTCTTCAAGAGTATGGATGTCGGTACGGTCGGTGGCGAAGTAACGCTTCTGTTCGTTGAGGTCGGTACGTGTCTTGCTGATAACGCCTTTGCTGTCCACCATCACGATGTTTTCCAGGCGGGCACCCAGCGAAACGTACAGCTTCGTGCAGGATACGGCCGATGCACCGGCACCGTTCACAACGATTTTCACATCTTCAATCTTCTTGCCTGCTACCTGCAAAGCGTTCACAAGTCCGGCACTGGAGATGATGGCTGTGCCGTGTTGGTCGTCGTGCATCACGGGGATGTCGAGTTCTTCTTTCAGGCGGCGTTCTATTTCGAAACATTCGGGAGCTTTGATGTCTTCCAGGTTGATGCCACCGAAAGTAGGGGCGATGGCTTTGACTGCCTGGATAAATTTCTCAGGGTCTTTCTCGTTCACTTCGATGTCGAACACGTCGATACCGGCGTAAATCTTGAAAAGCAATCCTTTACCTTCCATTACGGGTTTGCCGCTCAATGCGCCTATATCGCCCAGACCGAGCACTGCGGTACCGTTGGAAATTACAGCTACCAGATTACCCTTCGCTGTATATTTGTATGCGTCTTGCGGGTTCTTTTCTATTTCAAGACATGGTTCCGCCACGCCGGGGGAGTATGCAAGTGAAAGGTCGGTTTGGGTACTGTAGGGCTTGGTAGGCACTACTTCTATCTTACCTGGTTTGCCTTGTGAGTGATACAGCAAGGCAGCTTCTTTGGTTATCTTAGCCATGGTAGTTGATTATGAGTTGTTAGTTAAAAGTTATAATTTGGGCGCAAAGGTAGGAATAAATGTGATAAAATGTAAGTGCGTGTGCGATAAAAACTATTAAATTGTACTTCTTTGGATGTAATATGGAGAGGAGAAACTAGTAAGGCGAAAGATTTTTCAACCTTTCGCCTTACTTATTATAATATAATTCTTTCGGATATTCTTTGCTTGATAAACATTTCTTGAAATTATGCATTCAGCGCCTGTTCAATATCTGCAATGATATCATCCGCATTCTCGATACCAACCGAGAAACGGATCAGGTCGGGACGTACACCGGCTTCCATCAATTGTTCGTCCGAAAGCTGACGGTGCGTATGGCTGGCGGGGTGCAGCACGCAGGTGCGGGCATCGGCTACGTGGGTGACGATAGCTGCCAGTTTCAGTGAGTCCATAAATTTGATGGCTACTTCGCGACCTCCTTTCAAGCCGAAGGTGACAACACCGCAAGAACCGTTTGGCATATACTTTTGTGCCAGTTCGTGATATTTGTCTCCGGGCAGGCCACAGTAATTAACCCATGCCACCTTATCGTTTTTGGAAAGATATTCGGCAACTGCCTGTGCATTCTTGCAATGTTGCGGCATACGCAGGTGGAGCGTTTCAAGACCGATATTCAGCAAGAATGCATTCTGCGGAGACTGAATGCTGCCAAGGTCACGCATCAACTGTGCGGTGGCTTTGGTGATATAAGCCATTTTGCCGAAAGCTTTTGTGTAAGTCAGGCCGTGATAAGATTCGTCGGGCGTACACAATCCGGGGAATTTGTCGGCATAGGCATCCCAGTTGAAGTTTCCGCTATCCACGATGGCACCGCCTACGCTGGTGGCATGGCCGTCCATATATTTGGTGGTGGAATGCACCACGATATCGGCGCCCCATTCGAACGGGCGGCAGTTAATAGGAGTCGGGAAGGTATTGTCTACAATCAAAGGCACGCCGTGGCTGTGGGCGATGCGGGCGAACTTTTCGATATCGAGCACTTCCAGCGTCGGGTTGGAGATGGTTTCACCAAACAGTGCCTTGGTGTTCGGGCGGAAAGCGGCTGAGATTTCTTCTTCCGGTGCGTCCGGGTTGACGAAAGTAACTTCGATGCCCAACTTCTTCATTGTCACACCGAAGAGGTTGAAGGTTCCGCCGTAGATGGTGGATGAACAGACGAAGTGGTCGCCTGCCTGACAGATATTAAAAATAGCGTAGAAGTTGGCAGATTGTCCGCTGGATGTCAGCATGGCGGCCACACCACCTTCGAGGGCGGCTATCTTGGCGGCAACGGCGTCATTCGTAGGGTTTTGCAGGCGGGTGTAGAAGTAGCCGTTCTCTTCAAGGTCGAAAAGGCGTGCCATTTGCTCGCTGGTTTCATACTTGAAGGTTGTACTTTGGTAGATGGGGAGCACGCGGGGTTCACCCTTCTTTGGAGTCCATCCGGCTTGTACGCAGAGTGTCTCCGGTTTTAATTGTTTTGCCATAATGCTATCTATTTTTATAGTTTCTTATCAATTAACGCATTTATGGGCGCAAAAGTAGGGAAAATAATTGTATTTTTGTCCGCAACAGTTGAAGTAATTTGTAAAAGCTACAAGCTACGAGCTACGAGTGACAAGTTCCTTTCGGCGTGGTAGCCGGGCAGACAAAGCGCAGCAACTTGTCACTTGTAGCATATAGCTCGTAGCTCATTAATACCTAAGGATATTATGGTTCGGATATTATTTTTGTTGTTTATATCTTCTTTCCTGTTTCTCACTCCTTTCCACGCTTCGGCGCAGGAGGAAAGGGCTACACCGAGGTCTGGTGAAGGCATTTCGGCCTTCTTGCAACGCAATAAGCGTCCCGGTAAGGCCTACTATCTGGAGTTCCTTGAACTGAATAAAAAGCAATTACGCGGAAAACAGGAATTGCGCTTAGGGGTGAAGTACCTGCTTCCGCCACTGAAATCCAAAACTGAAACTGCTGCAAATTCATCTACTTCTTCTGTCTCTGCTGCCGGTTCCGGCAAAACAATTCATGAACCTCTTTTCGGAAAAGAACTGGCTAAAGTCCGGGTGACCGGTAACCGTTTGAAGGGTGCCTGCTTCTATGTGGTCAGCGGACATGGAGGACCCGACCCCGGTGCTATCGGTAAGATAGGGAACGTTGAACTCCATGAAGATGAATATGCTTATGATGTCGCCCTGCGTCTTGCCCGTAATCTGATGGAAGAGGGGGCAAAGGTTTATATCATTATTCAGGATGCCAAAGACGGCATTCGTGACGATCGCTACCTTAATAATAGTAAGCGCGAAACCTGCATGGGAGACGCTATCCCTCTGAACCAAGTGGCTCGCCTTCGCCAGCGTTGCATCAAAATCAATGAACTTTATAGAAAAGACCGCAAGAACTATACCTATTGCCGTTCCATCTTCCTGCATGTGGATAGCCGCAGCAAGCGACATCAGACGGATGTGTTCTTTTATCATGCCCCCAACAGTGCCAACAGCAAGCGTCTGGCAACTACGATGAAGAATACTTTTGAGTCTAAGTATGATAAACATCAGCCTAATCGCGGCTTTACGGGCACGGTAGGCCCGCGCAACCTGTATGTGTTGGCTAATTCTACTCCTGCCGGGGTTTTTGTAGAACTGGGAAATATTCAGAATACCTTCGACCAACGCCGTTTCGTTATCAGTTCCAATCGCCAGGCTTTGGCGAAGTGGATGATGGAAGGCTTTATCACCGATTATAAAAAGAGTAAGTAATCACTCTTATCAGCTTGTTTTCTTCTCGTGCATAATGACGACGGTGACCGCCATCAAAATCAGCAATATGCCCAGACCAGTGCCCGGAGTGAAACTTTCTTTGAAGACCAGACATCCGATAGCTACCGCCGTAAGAGGTTCTAAGGCTCCGAAGATGGAGGTCAGTGTAGGGCCGATGTACTTGATGGCTTTTACGAGCGTGATATTTGAAATGGCTGTTGCCGGTAGTGCCAGTCCGAGGATATTCAGTCATGTTTGTCCGCCTGTTGCCAATTGAATACCGCCTGTCAGACTTCCCCCTATAATAAAGAATAAAGCGCCCAGCCCCATGACGTAGCAAGTCAGTGCGGTAGATGGGATATGAATGGCACGGCTCTTACGTACTCCGACGATATATCCGCCATAAAAGAATACGGATAGCGTGGCGGCAATCAGCCCTGTTGTGGTATTTCCACCTTTAAAGTCTATCTCTCCCGATGATAACAATGCCGCACCCGCCAGCGAAACCAGTACGGCAAACAGAATGGAGAATGATTTCTTTTCCCGGAAGAAGAATATCATGGCGAGGGCAACGGCCAGCGGATACATGAAGTGAATGGTAGATGCCACTCCGCTGGCGATGTGTTGATAAGCTATGACGAGGCTTAGTGAAGTTGCTGCCCGGAGCAGGCTCAATATAAATACAGTTCCCCAATCTTTCCGGCTGATACGGAAAGTTTCTCTTAATAGTACACCGAATATTCCCAGGGTGAGTGAAGCGATTCCCCAACGGTAAGCAAGCACTTCGAAAGAGGAAAAGCCTGAATCCAATAAGGATATGGTGAAAAAAGGGGCTAATCCGAATGTGGAGGAAGAAGCTGCCGCGTATATATAACCTTTTATGTTGCTCATGGTTCCGATTCAAATTTTCATACAGGATTCTGAAATCCGCTGCAAAAGTACAAAATACAAAGGTGAAAAAATCCATAATCGAGAGCAAAATCGCTTTTATATTGTTATAAGCTCAACGCCGGCTGTGTTCTTAGTTTATAAGGAGAGCGGAGACGGCTTGACGAGGGAGGTTTTCATGCCCTCTTTAGAAACGGAGTTTCAAGGTCTATCCCCCTTGTCAACTAATAAGTTGAGTGTTTACGAAACTGAAATTAAAATGAAAAATTCTATGAGAAAGAAATTGTTAGTCTTGGGCGCATTTGTAAGCGTTGTTATGTTGGTGTCCTGTACGGGCAGTAAGAAGGAGGCGGTGACTTATACCCCCGAAGAGATTGCAGATGCAGGGCAAGTGGTGAAATATTACGATACTTCGTTGGCTCTGTTGAAAAATTTGGTGAAAGAGAGAGACGTAAATGCGGTTCTGGGGTATATGGAACAGCAGGCTAAGGTACAGATGTTTTCGCATATCATGTCTCCTGTCATTTCTAAGAAAGATTCTGCGGCGGTGATACAGCCGGGTGACTACTTTGGCGACGATGTACGGCAGAACCTGATACAGAATTATACCGAACTTTTCCAGTCAAGGGGACAGTTCTATGCTAATTTTAATAAATACCTGTCTCTGCTGAAAGAGAAGAAGACGGAAGGAATAGCGGATTTGCTGAATGACAATTATGAACTGAGTGTGGAGATGTCCGAATGCAAGCAGAACATATTTGATATTCTAAGTCCTATCGTTGCGCAGGCCCAGCAAGTCTTGCTGGCGGAGAATCCGGTGAAAGAGCAGATTATTGCCATGAAAAAGATGAGTCTGACAATGCAGAGTATTATCAACCTCTATGCCCGCAAGCATGTGGAAGATAAAGCCCGTCTGGACCTGAAGATTGTGGAACTGAGACTGCAACTGGATGCAGCCGAGAAACTGCCTGCCGTGAAAGGGCATGAGGAGCAGACGGAGAAATTCAAGGATTTCTTGTCGAAAACCGAAGAGTTCATGAAGATAGTACAGGATATCCGCCAGAAGAACTCATATACTGAGGAAGATTTTGATGATATCAGCAGCTACGGATTGAGTATTATATAAGGTAGGTTTGATTCACTTTTGAGCGGTTATGAACAAAATGTGATAAGGTGGTAGGGTGATAAAGTGATAGCGGGATAACGCTCTGTGATATATAGTGCAACCACTTTATCACCTTACCGCCTTATTACTCCTTTTCCTCCTTTCTTCTCCGTTTTAAATTATTTCTTTCACCACCCGCGGCACAATCATCTTGTGGAAAGGTTTGATAAAGAAGAAGTAAACCTTTCCTAACGCATTGTGATACTGAACCACCGTCGTCACGTCTATCAGGTTATTTCCTATCTTGGCAATGGAAACATAAAACAACAGATGCTTGTCGTCCTTTCTCATGATGGCTTCGTTCTCTGTATCTTCTATTATATAATCTTCCGATGTCAGGATGTCTCCGCCTTCGATACCGAAAGGCTTCACCAGGATATTTCTGACTTTGTAAAGGAAACTAAGCCATGCCGGAGAGTGATTGAATATTTTCTTGATTAGTTCCTTAGGAACAATCTGTTCCGCAGGTTTGCTGGCCTTAATAACGAATGTATCGTGATAATCTGCCGGAAGGAATTTATCGATAAGCTTTTCCATAATCAGAATAGAGGGGATTAGTTAAGATGCACTTATTTCTGCAAATGTAGTGTTTCCGGGCGAAATAATCGGGATATTTGGGCAATCAATACATAAATTCAATATCTTTGTGATTTACCGTAATATTAGATTCCTATGACAATTATCAGAAGATTAGAACTGCCTGAATATGAGAATGCCACAACACTTTCATTGCAAGTGTATCTTCAGTGTGGCAAAGACGATTTTGACGAACAGGGGCTGGAAAGTTTCAAAAGCTTTGTCAATGATAAAGCAGTGGTGAACGGGCTGGTCATTTACGGTGCGTTCGATGGAGATAATCTGGTGGGAGTGCTGGCTACGAAGAACCACGGAGAACATATTTCTCTCTTCTTTATCATGGAAGAATATCACCGGAAAGGCATAGGACGGAAACTGTTTGACGCCCTTATTGCAGATAATCCCGTACCCGGAATGACGGTGAATTCATCTTCGTATGCTGTTCCTTTCTACAGAAGTCTGGGCTTTAAGGAAGTGAAGGAGCCGCAGGTGACGAATGGGTTGAGATATGTACCGATGAAAAGAGAATAAGAAAACTGATTTTATTACCATTTATTTCCGTCATCCTGAGCTTGTCAAAGGATCTCCTCTCTTGCCCTTATGAAAGGGATCCCCCGACTACACTCAGTCTGGCGGACTCTTATTCCACCGGAATATAAATCTCCGTCAACAACTCCTCCGGTTTTGTCTCGCACGGATCATTCAAATAGCGTTCTGCGCTCGATTCATCTCTCAACGTACATTCCATTTCAGGGATAAACTTACCGTAAATCGTGTCGTATACGCTTTGCAGATGTTCATAAGAGCCTTTATAGGTAAACACCGCATAGCGTCCGACTGGCAATTGCTTGAAGCCGATATCACCTTTCGGAGTTACGGCGATAGGCATCACCATACAGACGTCAGTGCGCAATTTATCGGCAGGCGTCACCTTCGGATCATCGTGATAGATGCAGTACGGAGACATATCGCCCATCGGTAGCTTTTCCTCTTTGATGAACTGGAACAAACGCATCCATGTGCCACCGTAATCATTCAGTTTATAATCTCCGAACAAGCGGATATAAATCACATTTCTGGCGGGCACTTCTCTTATTTCTTTCTTTAACTCTAAATCGGGTCTGATAATTGCTGGTTTCATAATTACAAAGTTTTTATTGTTACGATACTCATTAGGTGAAATTCCGTAGAACTGTTTGAATACTTTCGACAGCGATGACGGTGAGGAATACCCGATGCGATAAGCGATGTCCGTTATCGGCAAATCCGAATAGCGCAACAGGCGGGCGGCAGCTTCAGTTCGTGTCCGGACTATGAACGTCCCGATGGGCTCACCCAGAAATGCTTTCATGATGCGGTGGAAGTAGAACGGAGAGAAATGAGAAATCTTGGCCAACGATTTCAAATCTATCTCTTCTCCAAGATGGAGATTGATGTAGTCTACCACTGCATTTACACACTTCTGATACTCTTCACGTGTTGTCTTCTTGCTATGTTCCATAGGTTCTTTATTGAATTTCACGATGCAAAAATAAGGGGAAATAGAATAGGGGACTTGTCCAAAGTTGCTATAAATCCAATATCTTTGGAATAAGATAAGCGGCATCTCAGCATAACTTTTTCATGCAAGCATGAAAGTTCTGCATTCGATTTGCATTATCTTTGCACCCTCCTGATCTTAAAGAAATGACCAAAGATATAAAAAAGAAACTACAAGAGTGGGCTGCGACCTATCATTGTGCCGATTTTATTCAGAATGACCCGGTACAGTTTCCCCATCGCTATACGCTGAAGCAGGATATAGAAATCAGCGGACTGCTGACCGCCATCATGAGTTTTGGCAACCGCAGGCAGATTCTGAGGAAAGCAGAAGAATTGCATACGTGCATGGGGGCGTCTCCTTATCAATATGTTCTTTCGCGTCGGTGGGAGAAGGATTTCCCTGTGGAAGAGCGGCGTAGTTTTTACCGGATGCTTTCGTATGCGGACTTCCATTCTTATTTTGAACGCCTGCATACGGCTTATTCGGGTTATGACAGTCTGGAAGATGCATTGCTGGTATATCCGGGAAAACCGATGGAGAAGCTTTGCCGGTTTCTGGAAGTTTCGTCCAAAAGTCCGCAGAAGAAACTGAATATGTTCTTGCGCTGGATGATACGGAGAGGACCGGAAGTTGATTTCGGTATTTGGGACAGTTTTGATTGCCGGGAATTGATTATTCCTTTGGATACACACGTCTGCCGTGTAGCCCGCTTGCTGGAACTGACCGAGACGGAAACCTTTTCTTTGAAGAACGCACAAAGGATAACTGCCGCATTGGCGGAAGTATTTCCGGATGATCCCTGTTTCGGAGACTTCGCTTTGTTCGGGTATGGGGTGAATAATAAATAGTTAGGTTAAAAACACTTTACCGGATTACCAATCTATTTCTTGAATCCCTCTGCTTCTCAGAAACTCATTGGCCTTGCTGAAGTGTTTGCAGCCGAAGAAACCATAATCGGCAGATCGGGGAGAAGGATGGACTGTGGTCAGCACAAGATGTTTTTCAGGATTAATTAAAGTCGCCTTTTCTTTGGCATACGATCCCCAAAGCATAAATACCAAATTTTCCCGTTCGTCACTTAATTTCTTGATAACTGCGTCAGTAAATGTTTCCCAACCCATATTTCGGTGCGAACCTGTTTCGTGAGCACGTACTGTGAGGACGGAGTTCATAGGAAAAACACCTTGAGCTACCCAACGGTCCAGATTACCGGAAGTCGGGATTGGCTTGCCTAAGTCCTGATGTATTTCTTTGAATATGTTACTTAATGAACCGGGAATAGCAACTCCTTCGGGGACAGAAAAGCATATTCCGTAATATTGTCCGGGGTTAGGATAAGGATCTTGTCCTAAGATGACGATTTTTACATTCTCAAAAGGGCATGAATTAAATACATGGAAGATAAGATGACCAGGTGGAAGAACATTTGTCCGTCCATATTCACTTTTTACGAAGGTCACTAACCTTTCAAAGTAAGGTTTGTCGAATTCTTCTTGCAGGCGTTTTTGCCAGCTTGCCTCTATCTTGACATTCATTGTTTTTATGCGTTTACAGGTCGTGATAGGGCAAAAGTACAAAAAAGTTGTTATGGGGGGCTCTGTTTCTTTTTCTTTCGTTGATATTTTCAGTCGTTTGCTTATTTTCAACTGCAAATTTTGCAGTTGGCGATACTCCATTTTACTGTAAACAGGCAGATCTTATAAATAATGTCCCTTTTTTACTATTCCCCCTAAAACCCTTTGCCTACCTTTGCCGCAATAATCAAATCCCGTATATTTGCACTATGCAAACTTTCCGTATCGTAAAACCAGCTCCTGCATTGTCTCCTTATATCCGTTACTACTGGATATTGCGGGATGATGCCGTTATGCCGGTATCGGAACGTACCCTGCCCGTCGGCTGCGTGCAACTGGTATTTCATAAAGGCAAACGCTTGATGTGCCTGCAAGAGTCGCGGTTGCAACCGCAATCCTTTATTAGCGGCCAGTCTTTCGGTTTCTCCGATGTCGTGTCGACAGGAGTTATAGAAATGATAACGGTCGTCTTTCAGCCATACGCGGCAAAAGTCTTTCTGCAGATTCCCCTGCATCTTTTCAACGGACAGAATGTTTCCACGGATGAAGTGGAGGACAGGGAACTCTCCGATTTATCTTGCCGGATAACAGATACTCCGGATAACGACCAGTGCATCCGGCTGATTGAACAATTCTTTTTCCGTCGCCTGGCCTCCGGTTCCGAATATAATCTGAAACGGTTATCGACTGTTCTGGACGAAATCAATCTTCATCCGCAGGTAAACACCTTGCAACTTTCCGATGTAGCTTGTCTCAGCACCAAGCAGTTCGGCCGTGTCTTTACCGATTATATCGGTACCACCCCAAAAGATTTTCTCCGTATCGTGCGTATGCAGCGCGCCTTATACGTTTTGCAACAGAATCCCGGTTCACCTTTTGCGCAAGTGGCCTATGAATGTGGCTTCTCCGACCAGTCGCACATGATTAAAGAGTTTAAACTCTTCTCCGGTTACACCCCTGTAGAATACTTATCTGTATGCGCTCCCGTCTCCGATTATTTCTCCACTCTCTAAAGATGTCCGTTTTCTTCTATGGAGGTTTCCCCTCTTGCCCTACTTTTGTCCTGTCTTTGCAAAGGCATAGTAATAACCCCTAAAAAAGAAACCAAAATGAAAAAGTTGATTGCATTTTTTGAGATTCCGGCTACAGACTTCCGTCGGGCTGTAGATTTTTATGAGACCGTGCTGAACATGAAACTTCCGGTCTTTGAGTGTGAACAGGAGAAGATGGCATGCTTCACCGAAGACGGTGAGACTGTAGGAGCCATCTCACAATCTTTTGACCTCCTGCCCGATTTTCAGCCTTCTGAGAAGGGGGTACTTATCCATTTCAATACGGATAACATAGCAACTACCCTTGAACGTGTGTTGCAGAAGGGCGGGAAAGTGCTCATTCCCTGCACGAAGATAGAGGCCGATGGCAAAGGTTATTTTGCAGTATTTGCCGATTCGGAAGGCAACCGCATCGGTATTTATGCAGACAAGTGAATCAGAGTTCCGACTTTTCTGTTTACATTTGCAGCGTACTTTTAAAATTCTACAAATATGATTAGACTGAATGTTTTTATTCAAGTAAGCGAAAGTAACCGTGCTGCGGTGTTGGAAGCTGCAAAAGAGTTGGTAGCTTCTTCTTTGAAAGACAAAGGCTGCATTGCCTATGATGTTTTTGAAAGCGCTACCCGTAATGATGTCCTGATGATTTGCGAAACATGGCAGGATGCAGAATCATTGTCCGCCCATGAGAAAGCGGAACATTTTGTGACGTTGGTTCCCAAAATACAGGGATTGGCTTCCATGAAGCTTGAAAAGTTTGGTTTCTGATATCAACAGAGGATATGCTCCACAAAGGGGGATATCCTCTGAACTTTTTGCCATAAGTGTGCCAATATATTGCCATAGGCTTGGCACGCTTTTGCCACCGTAGTGACAAAGTCTTGCCATGCTTATGGCAAAGTCTTGCCAATACGATGGCAATAACTTGCCACTACGGTGGCAAAATAACGGGAAAAGACAGACGGTAATCCGCCCTTATATATATGAATTTCAGCTATAAGCAAATCTGGTTAATTGCGTATCCCATTCTCATCAGTTTGCTGATGGAACACATGATAAATGTTACGGATACGTCATTCCTGGGTCATGTAGGCGAAGTGGAGTTGGGAGCATCAGCACTGGCGGGTGTGCTCTATATGGCTATTTATATGCTTGGGTTTGGATTTAGCATTGGGGCTCAAATACTGATAGCGCGTAGAAATGGCGAACAGAAGTATGGTGAAATTGGCGGAATATTCATGCAAGGTGCCTTTTTCCTGTTGGCATTGGCTACTGTCATGTTTTTCTTGTGCGACTATATCACAACGCATATTCTCGGCCGACTGATATCTTCCGATCAGGTTTATGCTGCCGCAGCTTCTTATCTGGAGTGGAGAAGATACGGGCTTTTCTTCTCTTTTATCGCTATCCTGTTTCGCGCTTTCTACATCGGTATTACCGAAACACGCACGCTGACTCTTAACTCTGTCGTTATGGTGCTCAGTAACGTTGTTTTCAATTATATTCTTATATTCGGAAAGTTCGGTTTTCCAGCACTAGGCATTGCGGGGGCAGCTATTGGTTCATCACTGGCGGAATTAGTGTCTTTGTTGTTTTACGTAGTATATACCTGGTTGAAGGTGGACAAAAAGAAATATGCCTTGTTTCAGCGGTTCGCTTTCCGGCTGTCGGAGTTCAAACGGATTTGGAGTATTTCTTGTTGGACGATGCTCCAATCCATATTATTTCCATCGCAATGGTTTTTGTTTTTCATCGCGATGGAACATTTGGGTGAGCGTTCTCTGGCGATAGCCAATATTATGCGCAGCATTAACACCTGCTTCTTTATGGTGATATTTGCATTTGCCGATACGGCCAGTTCTATGGTTAGTAATCTCTTGGGAAGTGGCAAAGATAAAAGTGAAATCCGCCTTGTATGCAGGCGGGTGATAAAGCTGACTTATCTGATTGGTATCCCGTTCTTGCTCCTGTCCGCCTTATTCCCAACTGCCCTGTTGCAGATTTATACAAACAATGAGGATCTGGTGCAGGCAGCTTTACCTACTACCTACGTCATGTTGGTGGGATATTTTCTTTCAGCTCCCGGCTTGGTTCTGTTCAATGCGGTTTCAGGAACAGGAAACACGAACCAGTCCATGAGAATCATGTTGATGACGATTGCCGTCTATGTCGTTTATGTTGTCGTCATGGTTATGTACTTCAAGGTAGATGTGGCCGTAGCCTGGACCAGCGAGTATATTTATGGAGGTATGTTGCTGCTTCTTTCCTATTTTTATTTGAGGAATCGGGATTGGAACAAACATATCTGATCTTTTACATTATCTTAATGTGGCATAATATTCTTCCTGCTTCTTCTTAGGCAGTTTCTTAACCACTTCTTCTATGGAATGATTGATTAATTCCTTTATAAGACTGTCCGGCACATCACTTTCCAGATAGATGGTAATCCAGTATTTCTTATCGGAGTAGGGGCCGAATGAAATACCGTTATATTGCTCCATCAGTTCTGTCGATCTGACGGTGTCGCATTTCGTATCTGCCCAGAAACGTCCCTCTTTAGGATTCAATGGGGCAAAAGTAAACATCTTATCCATAATTTTATAGGCAAGTGTATGCTCATCAAAGGGAAAACTCTCTGTTACCCCTTTGATACTTAAACAATACTCCCGATATTCCTCAATATTCATGACTTTTTCCTTTTTCATCTTATTCCGTCTCAAAGATACGATTTCTTTGCATACTTTTGTGAAAGTAACAATAAAAGCATAGAGCTATGGAGACAATAAACATTTTATCAGAAAATGAAAATTATACCGCAGTCAATATAGGCAGTATGAATGAACTGATGAAGCATACTTTAGTGCACTCAGTGAGTGGACGAATTATAGAGGGTAAGGCTTTTTTGTCCTATTTCCATGTGCATGAACAGAATGAAGAAACTTATATCATATTGCGAGGTTCCGGTTTCTTTCAAGTAGATGATGACTGCTTTCCCATATCTGAGGGAAGTGTTGTGCGTGTTGCACCTAAAGGAGTGAGAGGAATGTCCAATTCCTCTGGTGAAGCGATGGTGTATATTGTGATTCAATCTCGTGAAAACTCTTTAAAACAGTATTCCACGGGCGACGGCACACGAGTAGAATATGAAAAAAGTGGTAAAAGCAGATGTTACGAATAGGTGTAAAGACGTCGATGTGGAATCCTTGGCACGGCTGTCATAAGTTTAGTACAGGGTGTCAGCATTGCTATGTTTATCGTACGGATGGTAAATATGGTAAAGATAGTTCTGTTGTTACAAAGACAGAAAAGTTCAATCTGCCTATACAACAGAGGAAAAACAAAACTTATAAGATACCTTCCGGTAATTTGGTCTATACTTGTTTTACTTCTGATTTTCTGGTGGAAGATGCTGATGCATGGCGTCCTGAAGCATGGGAGATGATGCGGTTGAGGCAAGATCTTCATTTCCTTTTTATCACTAAACGCATTGACCGGCTGAAGGATTGTTTACCTCCTGATTGGGGAGAAGGATATGATAATGTAACGATCTGTTGTACGATGGAAAATCAGGATCGGATTGACTATCGCTTGCCTATTTATAAGGCAGCTCCCATAAAGCATAAAATCATTATTTGCGAACCTCTTCTCAGTCGGATAGATTTCAGGGGAGAGTTAGGTGAATGGGTTGAGCAGGTTGTGGCCGGAGGAGAATCTGGTCGGGAGGCCCGTGTATGCGATTATGATTGGGTTTTGGAGATTCGCCGCCAATGCATAGATGCCAATGTAAGCTTCTGGTTCAAACAAACAGGCTCTTTGTTACTGAAAGAAGGAAAGGAGTTTAAAGTGGCCCGGCAGTTTCAGCATTCGCAGGCCCGTAAGGCAGAAATAAATTATGAGCCGGATCGTACCTCTCTTATAGAAGAGAATACGGGTAATGTGATTTTGTAGTCTCCTGCGTTCAACTATCCTACCGGTTTGATTGTTATATACTAAATATATCAATAACATAAGATTTGTTGGAGAGCTGAAGATATGAAACAACTCATATTTGTTTTTATATTGTTAACGAGTTGTCTGGCTTGTGCCAATAACCGCGCTGGGCAGACAGAAAAGAAAGAAGATATGAAATCGACTAAGGATATTTATTTGGCAGGAGGCTGTTTTTGGGGAACCGAACACTTCCTGAAGCTGATTGATGGCGTAGAGACAACGCAAGTAGGTTATGCAAACGGCAATATTGCCAATCCGACTTATAAACAGGTCTGTTCCGGAACTACGGATTTTGCAGAAACCGTGAAGGTACAGTATGATCCTGTGAAAGTGGACCTGGCTTTTCTTATAGATCTTTATTTCAAAACCATAGACCCTACCAGCGTAAACAAGCAAGGTAACGATAGGGGTACTCAATATCGTACAGGCATCTATTACACCGATCCGGAAGATTTATCGGTCATTCAGGAAACGGTACACCGTTTGGCTGCAACCTATACCCGTCCGTTGGCAGTAGAAATAAAGCCTTTGGAGAACTTTTATCCGGCAGAAGAATATCATCAGGATTATCTGGATAAGAATCCGGGTGGGTATTGTCATATCCATCCTGAGTTATTCGACTTGGCGCGTAAGGCTAAAATGCCGAAGAAATCTGCCCCTGTTTATAGTAAACCGGATGATGCGGTCTTACGTTCCAAACTTACTCCGGAACAATATGCCGTGACCCAAAAGAATGCAACCGAGCCCGCTTTTCATAATGATTATTGGGATGAACACCGTCCCGGCATTTATGTAGACATCACTACGGGTGAGCCTTTGTTTGTTTCAACCGATAAGTTTGATTCCGGTTGTGGTTGGCCCAGTTTCTCAAAGCCGATTGACCGTAAACTTATTCAAGAGAAAATAGATACATCTCATGGCATGGTGCGTACAGAGGTTAGGAGTGCTGCAGGTGATGCCCATTTAGGACATGTCTTTACAGACGGTCCGGCAGATAAAGGCGGTTTACGCTATTGCATCAACAGTGCTTCGTTGCGCTTCATTCCTAAAGATAAAATGAAGGCAGAAGGATATGGAGATTATATCGATTTGGTAAAGTGATGTTTCATATCCGGAAAGTTTTCGTATCTTTAGCAAAAACGGAATTATGATTGAATTTAAAGCTGTATCACTGGCATCCCTTCTGAATCTTAGAAATCAGTATCTGGACTCTTTGCGTTATCCTCAGGAATTGCATTGCGAGTGGCTTGTAGCAAAAGGGGCTTGTTTTTGCATCGAACAAGATGGGAAAAGAATAGGATATTTCATCCAGTCGGAAGAAGGCGATTTGGTAGAGTTTTATTTGCTTGATAAGTTGCTTTTCCGGAAAGAAGAAATATTCGGGAGGGTACTGAAAGAGTTTCAGATAAAGAGTGCTTTCTGTAAGTCTTTCGATGATTTATTTATGGCTTGCTGTCATGCATTTGGCCAGTCCAGTAAAATAGGTGGTTATTTGTTCCGTTTCTTCACGGAAGAAATAGTGGTATCTTTGCCTGAGGGAGTCACTGTCCATAAAGCAAAAGAAATAGATATTCCGTTATTGCTCACCTATGACAGTGATTTGTATGAGTCTCCCGAAGAATTGAATTACACTGTTTCGCACCGGATGATGCTTATGTACGAAAAGGATGGGACACTTCTGGGATGCGGGTATCTTATTCGTGTCCTTCCGGACAAAGAAATTTTTGATGTAGGAATGTGGGTGAATCCGGCATTTCGCAGGCAAGGGTATGCTACGGTCATTATTTCACATCTGAAGGAAACATGCTTGAAAGCGGGATATACTCCCATTGCGGGTTGTGCTGCTGATAATATTGTTTCGCGAATAACGTTGGAAAAATGCGGGTTTATGACGAAACATTGTGCCATTGTTTTTGAGTTTTAAAAAAGGACTTTTTAATACCATGTAGAAATTCCTATTATTCAAATAGGCTATTTGGGGATATGTGAGAAGGACGTAATGGCTCCAATTTTAATTGGTGGAAGCCTTTCGTTTTTCTCTTTTCTTTTTCATCTCTTACTTCTTTCTTACTTTTTCTCTTTTCTCTTCCTTCCAGTTTTCTCCTTGCTAAATATCTTTTTTCTCCGTATCAAATTCGGTTTAAACTATAAAAATCATCTCTTCAACCGAATTTGTACCGAGTTAACACCGAGTTTGTACCGAATTAGCTTTGTAGAGTCTCTGGCTGCAACAATGTTTGAATCTCCTTCGTATCCTTTTTTCCTGCCTCGCGCGTATGTATATATATAATGTGTACCCTTCCGTGCCCGTCCA
>NZ_QRKI01000024.1:0-58612 GCF_003471885.1 Bacteroides sp. AM16-24 | reverse complement strand
CAAGGGGGCAGAATCGCTTGGTTTTAGGGGGCAGCTTACACTGGATTTTCCATACGCTTACCATTTATTTCTTTATACCAAATAGGAGGCAAATCCTTAGTTTTACTACCTTCTTTTTTGGACGCAACAAATGACAATTCTGTGAAATCGCGGTAACTTCTATAATTCTTTATCGTGAATGATTCTATCATGCATACTTCAATTTGGGTACAAAGATACATCCTCATTCTTAAAACCACAAATATTTCGAGCCTTATATCCGCTTTTCCGTGAAAATAGCACGTATATCTTGCACACACGATGAAAATATTGTATCTTTGCAAGCAGGAAGCGTTCTTTTGATGTAATGCAAAACATGGCAGAATACAGAGCCTCGCTCGTTTCTAAATCGTTACCTGTCAAGAAGTAATTTTCTGCAATCTATTTATTTTCAGAGGGAAAGACAGATCATAATGCCTCCCACAATGGAAAAGTCAATTTGTAATAAAGAGGAACCGGTGAATACAATGTGTGAAGTTCGGGGTATCTCCATAGATATCTCCTGAACCTTATTATAAAAAACACGAATCTCTCGATCCGTGCTCTTTAACTAATGGTTAACTTTAATTTCTGTATTTTTATTTTGCAATTGCCAATAGATTAGTTGTGAAGTCCATCTGTTTGTGGTCAACCAGAGTCCAATCTGATTTATTATCTTGCTTGTAGGCTTTGTAAGCCGTCGGCATATTTGCATCATTCAGTTCGTATACACTTTTCTGAATTGCTTCGTCAAAAGCTTTGTGAGATTCGTTCCAGCGACCATAGTTCATTATTATTTCATTATCGCTGTACTGGTAAGTCATTTTGAAATAGGGTACCCATTCATCTTTTGCACCATCCCATTTGGAAGCCTCTTTGCTGATCAAACGGTTCTGATCATCGTATGAAAAGGTGTACTGCATGTGGCGTTGGAGGTAAGAGCCATCTTTTTTGAAGATAGTTTTTGATGCTACCAATTCGCCGTTCATCACCTGATTTGTTATGAAACCATCCTGAGCTTTCACTTCGGAGTTAAGAACACTTGCTATCATAATAGCTACCAATGCGACTGCTTTAAATAAACTTGTAGTTTTCATAATCTTTATTTTTAAATTGTTACTAATTCTATTTGGTTTTCGCTCTTATCTGTTAGACGGAACTACTTGCTGAAAAGTGGCAGTTAATCTTTATTTTTTTGCTGACCGCTTTCGCTTAATAGAAGTCAATTCCTGTGCCAAAGTGATAATGCGTTGATAATCAGTGGTTATTTAAGAGTGCAACCTGTTCATTATCGGACAACTGTCCGCTCATTATCGAACAGTGATCAGAAATAAATCGAAATATTTATTCTTTTTGAAACATGAGTTTAAAACATATAGCATGTAACCAATAACTCTTTATTGGTTACATGCTATATGCTATGAAGGATTTCTATTTGATTACTCCCCGCTCTTTTTCACTATGATTTTCGCTGCATATTGTGTAGCGACATTTTTGCGGAAATCCATGAAGTCTGTATTATCTTCTTTGGGATAATTTCCTTGATGGAACAATAGCCGGTGCACAATAAGAATATTTCCACCTTCTTCTAAGGTGATGGAAGAATGAAATTTGCCGAATTTAGTTTCCATATCTGTAGTTTTAGGTAGTGATTCTATTTCGTATCCTTCCGGTAACCGGATGTTGAGGCTGTCTATATCAAGATAACCGTAATTGATTTGAATATCTTGAGTACGCTCACCTTGATTGCTTGGGCTATAAAAGCCTTTATGGAATATGTTGACGGGGATGAACAGACGCTTTCCGGTTTTATTTCCATACTGGCTGCTTTCGATGGTGTAATGAATATCCAGTTGAGGCTCTTTTTGTTTGGTCTCTTTGAAGCGAATATTATCTACTTTAGCTTGTACAAGACTGATGTCTGAGCGTAGCCAGTCTTTCTGCCGGGCAGGTTCTATGTTTATGATATCTGCTTTATCTTCATATTGAAACAGGCGTGAACTTTGTTTTACTTCGATTTTGGCGCTTCCATCCGGTTGAAGGGAGATGAGAGCGTCGTTGACTTGGGTGCTCAAGGAATCGGCATAGGTCGGTAGTCGGTAAAGTGTTCCGCCATCAGGGCCGATAAGTAAAGCATCATGTCCGGCTATGGAGTGATGTACATAACCCAAGGGCAGAGTAGGGTTAGTGCATTCGATCCAAAGTGTATCGTTAGGTAACGGCACTTGCAGGATGACGTGGTTATTCTGGTTGGCACTGGCAAAATCGGCTAACAGGCGTCTGTTTGTAGTACTGATTACAGTATAGGTAGATGGAATTCCTAACTCTGTAAGCATGGCACGCATATAGTTGGATAGTCCTTTACAATCACCGAATCCGGTACGGTGTACATCGGCAGCGGCAATGGGCTGTAGGCCACCGATACCGAGCTGTATGCTGACATAACGTGTAGTGGATGCAAGATACTGGTATACTGCGGCTATTTTCTCATAAGGGGTATTGCAGTTTGCTGTCCGCCTTTGCAGTTCTTCTTTTAGTGCCGGGGGAATCTGATCTCTGCCGCTTAGTAACTGATATTGCCATGCACCGTATGTTTGCCAGTTATCCATACTTCCTTTAGTTCCTTCAAAGGAGAAATTCCGGGGAGTGAAATAGATGCGTGGCAATAGTTCGGAGAGGGCAGGGCTGTAAGGCTCTTTCTGAATGGCGGGTAGGGACTGAACTTTAACTTCCGTCAGCCAGTTTCCGTCCGTCGTTTGCTTTTGGCTGACCTCTGCCTGCATATTGATTGTACGGTAACGACAGGGATTATCGGCCGGAGTGAGAATGCGATAACTTGCTTGTGCGACGGACTGGTTATAATTCTTTTGTGGTAGGAAACTGGGATAGCCGATGAGACCGTCGCTGTTCTTTATTTCCCATTCATAGGTGATGGTTATAGGGTATCGCGATGGAGTGTATTCAAAGAAATAATAATAATCGTCGCTAACAAGTTCATCCGAGTATTCGGTAACTTTCAGCTCGCTCTTTTTTATCTTACGGATGACGTTGCCGGAGGCATCGCGGACTTCTCCGGAGAATTTCTTTAAAGAGGAAAAGCGGTCGCACATACAGACAAAAGAGGCATCCCCTTTCCCTTTTCCATCCAGTATTTGTATTACGCGTTTCTCTTTCTGAATGGCATCGGTAGGAGAGGTACATACAATATCCGTTACGGCATCCTGTATGATGGAATAAGCATTGGCATGTAAATCTGTTTGGGCGTGCAGACCACTGGAACAAACGGTGGCTTGTAACAGAAATCCGATCAAGAACTTGTTTGTTTTCATAAATCTCTCTATTAGAGTTTCTTTAAAACCATTATTTCATTATTCTTCTTTACTATTATTTCCCATAATTGCTGCAGTTCGGGATAATCGGTATTCAGGAATAATAGCTTTTGCAACCTGAAAAGGTATCTGAGAGTGACCTGATTGTTTTGCTGGGTGATGGTATACCGGCAGAATACTTTCTCATCACCTGTTTGCACCCTTAGACCTTCCGGCTTCTCATCTACTACATATCCCTCTGGGATAGTCAGATTAGCGGTCAGTGACAGATGGTCCGTATAAGGAAATTCTACAGGGAGCTTTCTTTCTGATTGTTTGAAAGGGGATTCGGAAACATGCAGGAATACAAGCGGATTGACGTAAATAAACTGGTCGTTAACTGTAGATTGTTTTTCGAATTCCATTACTTCACGTACTTGTGGTGAGAAGCCGTTTCTTCCTTCTATCCGGAGTGACTTGACCTGGATGTTTTCTTCGGAAGCCAGCTTGTTGACAAAGTCGGTGCTGTCCTTTGCCGTGCGGAACTTATTCCGTAAGCGGGAAGCATACTGACCTGCATAAAGTGTTTCGCGTGTACCAGAAATGGTACCTTCAGGAGAAATGCTGGCAATAACGGCGGATCTCAACTGGTTTGTTCCGAGAGCTTCCAGATTAACCCATTGACTGTGGTTACCCGGAATGATGACCCGGGCGCGGTTGGTCATAAGTAGAGGAGGCAGTACATTGAGGTAGCCGTCTTCTACTGAACTGTCCAGATAAACCAAGGTGGTGTCTGTGTGGGCAATACCTACGATGAAAGTATTTAGTTTCTGAAGGCTGGGGTGGGTCAGGGGGAGTATGCCCATATTCCGCCGGCTCATTACTACCGGATAGGCAGGTATTCCGGCATCTGTCAACATACTGATGAGGATGAAGTTTAAATCAGCATTGCTTCCTGTACCCTCTTTCAGTATTTGCTTTGGGGCTTTACCGTATAAGTTGTATTTCTCATTCCATTTCACCTTATTTTTGAGTAGAGTGTAGATGGCACATATCTTTTCTTCTGTTCCTTTCATCTGTTCAAGATGTAGTGCATTCATCTCTTCTTTAAGAGGATTGCTCATTTTCAGTCTGCCACCGAATTCATTGTCTTTGAGCAATGCTTCATCAATTTGTTCCCAGCTTTTTGTGAACGATTGATAGAGAGAGCCGGGAAAATCAATTCCCAGTAGTTCTAAATTTACCTGTGTACAGTAGTCATCTGCACACCACACGTAACTGTCGTCTTTCAAGGCGGGTAGTTGAGTTCCCCGAAAATTCATGTGTGATCCGGTGCATTGGAAGAACTGTCCCCCGATAGAGAGACTGAGAGAAGTGGATTCGCTTTTTGTCTCCAGACTCTCCATGCCGCGCATGTCTGTATTGAACTTGAAATATTCGGGAATGATTATATCGTATTCAGCATATAAAGTAGGAATGTCACTTTGTGCTTTCCAGCTGTCGATGGTGAAGAAGAAGTCTGATTCTAACCGGTATTCATATTCTATCAAAGTCCCTGCTTTTACTTGCGGGATGGAGAATTTCAGAGTCATCTGGTTTTCGTTAAGGCGCTCTTTGAATACCATATCTTTTTTCATTTTGGTACGTACCATTTTCCCGTTTTCCATATTATAAGCGCTGGCATCCAAACCGATGATATTTTCTTTCATGGTGTTGTTGGCCAATTCATAGTAGGGAATCGTAACATTGGCGTAAGATGTACCTTCCGGTTTGAGTACTTTGATTTTTACTTTATACTCAGAAACGAGGCGGAAGCTTTCAAGCCCCCATTTGTAGCTGACATTGGTCAGTTTACATAGAATAACGGCGGTGGCATTAGAGTCGGGCGCATAGGTAGTCATGGTCAACTCTTCCATGGTAGGTTTTCCAAACTTTAGATTGGGAATAATTGTTTGCTCGTCGGCAAATAGTTGGAGACAGCAAAGATAGCATAGTAAAGTCAATAAAGCGTTTTTCATATAGTTTTGAATTGAGTGTTGTTGTTTCCGCAAATATATGTTTTTTTCATTTAAAACAAGCGTTTATTCCTCTCTTTTATTAAAACTCCTTAAAGAAAGCCCGTAGCGTCACTTTTTATTTGTTATTTTGCACCAAATTCGGGTATAGTGTGGTCTGATTGATTCGGACTGCACTTCATTATTGCATAATGTTCAATGAATAAACTCACCATAAAAGTCTGTCCGGTATGCGGTAGTGCACATATAGAGCGTGCTATGACTTGCATAGACCATTATGCTTCCAGCGAAGCATTCTATCTGTGTCGTTGTCAGGATTGTAGCTTTCTCTTTACGCAGGATTTTCCTGTGGAAGCCGAGATAGGCAGATATTATGAAACTCCCGATTACATTTCCCATTCCGATACGAAAAAAGGCCTTATGAACAGGGTGTACCACTGGGTGCGTAGCTATATGCTGGGCCGTAAGGCGCGCTTGGTGGTTCGCGAAGCACATCGTAAGGAAGGACGTCTGCTGGATATCGGTACGGGAACAGGATATTTTGCCGATGCTATGCAGAAGCGAGGCTGGCAGGTGGAGGCAGTGGAAAGGAATGCGCAGGCACGCGTATTTGCTAAGGAACACTTCAATCTGGATATAAAGCCTGATACCGCATTGCAGGATTTTGCTCCCGGCAGCTTTGATGTCATTACTTTGTGGCACGTTATGGAGCATTTGGAACATTTGAATGAGACGTGGGATACATTGAATGAACTCCTGACGGAAAAGGGTGTACTGATTATTGCAGTGCCTAACTGTTCTTCTTATGATGCTAAGAAGTATGGTGCACATTGGGCTGCTTATGATGTTCCGCGCCATTTGTGGCATTTTACGCCGGGTACCATTCAGAAGTTGGGTGCCAAGCATGAGTTTATATTGGCTGCACGCTATCCGATGCCATTTGATGCATTCTATGTATCGATGTTGAGTGAAAAGTATATGGGACGTTCTCTGTCTTTCTTCCGGGGCATGCTTAGTGGTACGCTGGCATGGTTCAGTGCATTGGGAAGCAAGGAACGGAGCAGTTCGATGATTTATGTATTCAGAAAGAAACAGAAGTAGGGGGATAAGATAAAAGGTGATAGGGTGGTAAAGTGATAGAGTGATAAGAAGGTGATAAAGGAAGAAATGAAGGTATGAAGACGAAAAGCAAAAATAATTCCGTATCCTATTTTGATATGCAGTTCATTACCTCCAGTATCAGTACTACGTTGGTATTGCTGTTGTTGGGGTTGGTGGTGTTTTTCGTGCTGACTGCCCATAATCTGTCTGTGTATGTGAAGGAGAATATCAATTTCTCTATTATCATTAGTGATGATATGAAGGAGGCAGATATTCTGAAGTTGCAAAAGAGGCTGGATAAGGAAGTGTTTGTACGGTCTACGGAGTATATTTCGAAGAAGCAGGCGCTTCGCGAGCAAATTGAAGCAATGGGAACAGACCCGCAAGATTTTCTGGGTTATAATCCGCTTCATGCATCTATCGAAGTGAAGTTGCACTCTGATTATGCGAATACCGACAGTATAGCTAAAATAGAGAAACAGATAAAGAAGAATACCAATGTACAGGAAGTGCGTTACCAGGAAGATCTGATAAACATGGTCAATGAGAATATCCGCAACATAAGCCTGATGTTACTGGGGTTGGCGGTATTATTGGCGTTCATATCCTTTGCATTGATTAATAATACCATCCGGTTGACAATCTATTCCAAGCGCTTTCTCATTCATACAATGAAATTGGTAGGGGCGAGTTGGAGTTTTATCCGCCGTCCGTTCCTGTGGCGTAACTTTTGGATAGGTGTATTGGCTGCTGTCATTGCCGATGGGATTTTGTGGGGCGCTGCCTACTGGTTGGTGGTATATGAGCCGGATCTGATCAGTGTTATTACGCCCAATGTCATGATGCTGGTTTCCGTATCGGTGCTTGTGTTCGGGGTGTGCATTACGTGGTTCTGTGCATACCTGTCCATTAATAAGTTCCTGCGGATGAAGGCAAGTACACTGTATTATATATAATACCGGACAGTATAGTTGCTTCAATCGGAACTATACATAAATGGAAAAATAAGAGACGTTTTGAATGAAGTTAAACCGTAAATAATTAAATCATAAATAAAGAGATGAGTAAACAGAAATTTGCTTTCGATAAAACCAACTTTATCCTGCTTGCAGTTGCAATGGCGGTAGTGATTATCGGCTTTATCCTGATGACCGGTCCGGTGTCTACACCGACGCACTTTGAACCGGATATTTTTAGTGCAAGACGTATTAAAGTTGCTCCGGTGGTTTGCCTTGCGGGCTTCTTACTTATGATATATGCAGTGTTGCGTAAGCCGCGTGACAAGCAAATGGATAATGGGGTAATGAAAGAATGAAATGCTATGTGTGGGAGGATGGCCTTCTATCATAAATTATAAATCATAAATAAACTACATGGAATGGTTTGAGGCGCTCATCCTTGGGATAATCCAAGGTTTGACAGAGTATTTGCCGGTAAGTAGTAGCGGACATTTGGCTATCGGTTCGGCATTATTTGGTATTGAGGGAGAAGAAAATCTGGCATTTACGGTAGTAGTACATGTGGCTACGGTGTTCAGTACGCTGGTAGTTCTGTGGAAAGAGATAGAATGGATTTTCAAAGGGCTGTTTAAGTGGCAGATGAATGAAGAGACGCGCTATGTAATTAATATCTTGATTTCTATGGTACCTATCGGTATTGTAGGCGTGTTCTTTAAAGATGAGGTGGAATCGGTCTTTGGTTCAGGTTTACTGATCGTAGGCTGTATGTTGCTGTTGACGGCTGCTTTATTGTCTTTCTCTTATTATTATAAGCCGAAACAGAAAGAGAATATCTCTATGAAAGATGCATTCATTATCGGTTTGGCTCAGGCTTGTGCTGTACTTCCCGGACTTTCACGTTCCGGAACTACAATTGCTACAGGGTTATTGCTGGGTGATAATAAGGCAAAGTTGGCTCAGTTCTCTTTCCTGATGGTGATGCCACCCATATTGGGTGAAGGCCTGTTGGATGGTATGAAGTTGATGAAAGGCGAAGATATTGCTGGAAGTATTTCAACCTTGTCATTGTTGATAGGCTTCATTGCGGCTTTTGTATCGGGTTGTTTGGCTTGTAAGTGGATGATTAATATTGTGAAAAAGGGGAAACTGATATACTTCGCGGTTTATTGTGCGATTGCCGGTATTGTGACCCTTGTACTTTCACAAATGCAAGGATAGCAGATGAAGTTTAAAGAAGGAGAAGTACTCTATTTCAATAAACCGTTGGGATGGACTTCGTTTAAGGTTGTGGGACATGTGCGTTACCACATCTGCCGACGGATGAAAGTGAAGAAATTGAAAGTAGGCCATGCCGGCACACTCGATCCTTTGGCTACGGGGGTGATGATTGTCTGTACAGGTAAGGCTACGAAGCGAATTGAAGAGTTTCAGTACCATACGAAGGAATATGTTGCCACCATTCAGTTGGGCGCCACCACTCCTTCCTACGATCTGGAACACGAGATAGATGCCACTTACCCTACGGAGCATATTACGCGGGAGTTGGTGGAAGAGACGTTGAAGACATTTATCGGTGAGATACAACAAGTGCCTCCCGCCTTTTCAGCCTGTATGGTGAATGGCAAACGTGCTTATGATCTGGCACGTAAAGGTGAAGAGGTAGAGTTGAAGCCGAAGTTGTTGGTGATTGACGAGATAGAGTTGCTGGAATGTAACTTGCCGGAGATTAAAGTCCGCGTGGTGTGCAGCAAAGGTACGTATATCCGTGCCTTGGCACGTGATATCGGTGAAGCGCTGAATAGTGGTGCTCATCTTACGGCTTTGGAACGTACTCGCGTAGGTGATGTCCGATTGGAAGATTGCCTCGACCCGATGAATTTTAAGGAGTGGATAGATGCTCAGGAGATAGAAATTGAAGAATAACTTAAAGAAAGAATAGATATGAAACTGTCGCAATTTAAATTTAAGCTTCCGGAAGAGAAGATTGCTTTGCACCCTACAAAGTATAGAGATGAATCGCGCCTTATGGTGCTTCACAGAAAGACAGGTGAGATTGAGCACAAAGAATTCAAAGATGTTCTGAACTACTTTGATGACAAAGATGTGTTCATCTTCAATGATACGAAAGTATTCCCTGCCCGCCTGTATGGTAATAAGGAAAAGACCGGTGCCCGTATCGAGGTATTCCTTCTTCGCGAGTTGAACGAAGAACTTCGTTTGTGGGATGTATTGGTAGATCCTGCCCGTAAGATACGTATCGGCAATAAGCTGTATTTCGGTGACGACGATTCTATGGTAGCTGAAGTTATTGACAATACGACTTCGCGCGGTCGTACGCTCCGTTTCCTTTATGACGGTCCGCACGATGAATTCAAGAAAGCTTTGTACGCACTGGGCGAAACCCCACTGCCGCATAGCATTATCAATCGTCCTGTAGAACCGGATGATTCAGAACGTTTCCAGTCTATCTTTGCTCGCAATGAAGGTGCGGTAACGGCTCCTACTGCCAGTCTGCACTTCAGTCGTGAACTGATGAAGCGCTTGGAAATCAAGGGTATCGATTTTGCTTATATTACTCTTCATGCCGGTTTGGGTAATTTCCGCGACATTGATGTGGAAGACCTCACGAAGCATAAGACGGACTCTGAACAAATGGTTGTGAACGAAGAAGCCGTCAGCATTGTGAACCGTGCCAAGGATATGAACAGACAGGTTTGTGCCGTGGGTACTACCGTGATGCGTGCTATCGAGAGCACCGTAAGCACAGACGGACATCTGAAACCGTACGAAGGCTGGACGAACAAGTTCATCTTCCCTCCTTACGACTTTACAGTGGCAAATGCGATGATTTCCAATTTCCACATGCCGCTTTCTACTTTGTTGATGATTGTTGCTGCTTTCGGTGGATACGATCAGGTAATGGAGGCGTATAATGTGGCTCTGAAGGAAGGTTACCGCTTCGGTACGTATGGCGATGCGATGTTGATTACGGATAAGTAATGCACGTCTATTTCAGTTTAGGGACTAACTTAGGCAATAAGGAGCAGAATCTCCGTCTTGCCGTGCAATATATTGAGAAGCGGATAGGGAAAGTGATTTCCCTGTCCGCTTTTTATGCTACTGCCCCGTGGGGGTTCTCCTCGGACAATGCTTTCCTGAATGCTGCTGTCTGTATAGAAACCACGCTTTCTCCCTTAGAGGTACTTTCTGAGTCGCAGTCCATTGAGCGGGAGATGGGACGTATTCATAAATCTGTAAATGGTGTGTACAGTGACCGTGTGATAGATGTCGACTTGTTGTTGTATGATGATCTTATTCTGGATACCCCTACATTGAAACTTCCCCATCCGTTGATGCAAGAACGTGCTTTTGTGATGGAACCATTGGCGGAAATTGCCCCTGATGTGATGCAGCCTGTATTGGGGAAAACCATACAGGAACTTTATAGGACACTTGTGTCTCAGAAATAGAATACTTGTGTTACAAAAATGAAATACTTGTGTTGTAGGAATAGAATGCTTGTGTTATAAAAACAGTATGAAGAATAAATATCGCAACTTGTTCTTGCTTTTTGGCGTGCTGGCTATCGTTCTCATGCTTTGCACGATGGATATGGATTATTCCGATATATGGGAGAATCTGAAGCGCGTGGGTTTTTGGTTTCCTGTGATCATGCTGTTGTGGTTCTTTGTCTATCTGATAAATACATGTTCATGGTATCTGATAATCAGGGATGACCGTAAGTATCGCGTTCCTTTCTGGACGGTCTGCAAACTGTCGATCACCGGTTTTGCCATCAATTATGCCACGCCCGGCGGGCTGATGGGAGGCGAACCGTACCGGATTATGGAGCTGGCTCCCTATGTGGGTGTAAGTAAGGCTACTTCTTCCGTCATTCTGTACGTGATGATGCATATCTTTTCTCACTTCTGGTTTTGGTTTCTTTCCATATTCTTATATATCTTCCTGTATCCTGTGAATACCTTTATGGCGATTTTACTCACTGCAATAGGAGTATTCTGTCTGCTGGCTATCTGTTTCTTTGCCCTTGGATATAAGAATGGAATGACGGTGAAGACTTTCCGGTTTCTGCAGAAGGTACCGTTTATCAAACGGTGGGCACATCGTTTCATTGTGAAACAAAGAGATACTCTGGAGCAGATTGATAGTCAGATAGCCTTGTTGCATAGCCAACATAAGACTACTTTCTACAGTTCGCTGTTGTTGGAGCTTTCGGCACGCATATTCTCCAGCCTTGAAATATACATCATTCTGCGCGTCTTCACCCCGGAAGTGAGTGGATGGGATTGTGTGTTGATATTGGCTTTCTCTTCGTTGTTCAGCAATCTGATATTCTTCTTCCCGATGCAGCTGGGCGCGCGCGAAGGTGGACTGGCACTGGCTGTAGACGGGTTGCACATATCTCCGGTACTGGGTGTTTATGTAGGGTTGATAACTCGGTTGCGCGAATTACTGTGGATAGCTATCGGAATGATTCTGATTAAAATAGGCAATAGAAAGTCGTAGAAATTTTCGTTAATACTTCATTGATTATATGCCATATTCACAGAAAACCTTTATCTTTGCACCCGAAAAATGAATGTGGAAAGATTTGAGTAGCTTGCAACCACAGAAAAAAATGCTAAAACAACATCCTTTTCTGACGGCTCTGTGCTGATGCTTCTACTCACATTTATCTCTACTGCCTTCATTTTCTAATTTTTAATTTCTAATTTTTAATTTGAAATGGGATATTTATTCACATCCGAATCGGTGTCTGAAGGACACCCCGACAAAGTGGCCGATCAAATATCGGACGCTGTGCTTGACAAACTGTTGGCTTATGACCCCAGTTCGAAAGTAGCTTGCGAAACTCTGGTAACTACGGGACAGGTAGTACTGGCTGGAGAAGTGAAAACCAAAGCGTACGTTGACTTACAACTCATTGCGCGCGAAGTAATTCAGAAAATCGGCTATACAAAAGGCGAGTATATGTTCGAAAGTAACTCGTGCGGTGTATTGTCCGCTATTCATGAGCAAAGTCCCGACATTAACCGTGGCGTAGAGCGTCAGGACCCTATGGAACAGGGTGCAGGCGACCAGGGTATGATGTTTGGTTATGCTACTAACGAGACTGAAAATTACATGCCTCTTTCTCTCGACCTGTCACATCGCATTCTGCAAGTGCTGGCCGACATCCGTCGTGAAGGTAAGGAAATGACTTATCTCCGTCCCGATTCTAAGAGTCAGGTAACCATTGAATACGATGATAACGGCACGCCCGTACGCATCGATACGATTGTAGTTTCTACTCAGCATGATGATTTCATCCAGCCGGTTGACGACAGCGAGGCTGCCCAGTTGAAAGCAGATGAAGAAATGCTTGCCACAATTCGTCGGGATGTCATCAATATCCTGATGCCGCGTGTCATAGCTTCCATCCATGCAGAGAAAGTTTTGGCATTGTTTAATGATCATATCACTTATCACGTCAATCCTACCGGAAAGTTTGTTATCGGCGGACCTCATGGAGATACCGGTCTGACAGGGCGTAAGATTATTGTAGATACATATGGTGGCAAGGGTGCTCATGGTGGTGGCGCTTTCTCAGGTAAAGATCCCTCGAAGGTAGACCGTAGTGCTGCTTATGCTGCCCGTCACATTGCTAAGAATCTGGTAGCTGCCGGTGTAGCCGACGAGATGCTGGTACAGGTATCTTATGCTATCGGTGTGGCACGTCCCATCAATATTTACGTTAATACTTATGGACGCGGTCATGTAGCGATGAGTGATGGTGAGATTGCAAAGAAGATTGATGAACTTTTCGATCTTCGTCCGAAAGCCATTGAAGATCGTTTGAAGCTCCGTAATCCGATTTATCAGGAAACTGCAGCTTACGGCCATTTGGGACGTGAACCACAAGTAATCACCAAGCACTTCAAATCTCGTTATGAAGGTGACAAGGATGTAGAGGTAGAGCTCTTCACTTGGGAAAAACTGGATTATGTGGATAAAGTGAAGGCTGCTTTTGGTCTGTAGTATTTTCCTTTCAGTTAGTAATCAGCGTAGCTTTACAAGCTATTTATATAGAAGCCGTTTTTCTTCATTCCGTTTTGCGGGGGGGGGAGAGGACGGCTTTTGCTATTCTTCTTGCTACATTTGCACTTTTTAAAATTATTCTGTTTGACAATGAAACATTTTCTTTGAATAAAGAGTTATTTATATGGTTGCAAAGATATAATTTATTTGTGATTTGTCATTATCTTTGTAGGTATTGGAATAATGCCAGCGGTATTATTAAATAATTGAAGATACACTTTTGAACTGATTAAGAATGAGCAATATCTTTAAAAAAATATTCTCTTTAACGAGAGATAATGAAAGCAAACCGGATTTTCAGACTTGCTGCACTCCTATGGAAGTATTTGATGAACAGAAAGTAAAAGCTATTGTAAAACACTGGCTTTTGTCCATTGATGAGTATGAGACTATCCCGGATGATATCGTTGCATTGAACTTCAATCTTTGGGAAGCTGTTGAGGAGGATGGTGAGAGTTGCTATACGCTTGAGTTGACGGGTGCCAAACAGTATGATGCAGAAGATGATGACTGGGCATGCGAAGAGGATTTTGATCCAAGACTAAGAAACTGTGATACATTGCAACTTTCAAGTGCAATCCCATGGGAGGATATATTGAAAGGGCTGGTAGAAGTCTTGAAAGAACTGAAGGCTGAGTTAGCGGAGATAAATCTCTTTCAGGTGGAGCATATAACTGTTGGATTTACGGAAGGGGATCTGGAAGTTATAAAATAATGCATAAATGTTACTCAATGGTTATATTATCCTTCCGACGTCTCCAACATATCGATCAGTTGTACCCGCTGTATAGAGAAGCTATTGCTTTCTTTTTGTACATACTTGAGCAGTGCAAGTCCATCCTGGCGAAGTTTGGATTTTCGAAGAAGATCATCTGTTCCCATATCGTCGGATATCTTCAGCATGGTCATAGCGGCAAGCTCCGTCTTCCCCATTTCATTGGGGTCGCCCTTGTACCGATCAATTAATTCCTCTATATTCATTCCCAGCAAATTTTCGGAAGGGAAACCCAGTATTTGTCTGGTCAGATCGTCATATTCAGTCCATTCACTCCAGCGGTATTTCTTCTTCTGGAGCAGGGCGTTCACAATTAAAGAAATGATTTCCTGGATCATTCGTATCAGATAATCTTGTTTAATCATATATTCCTCCTTTTAATAGTGTTAGTTGAAAAGAATGAGAACAGGTTACAAAGTTAGTGATATTTTTAAGATATCGCTGAAAATCTTTACCTTTGCACTCACTAATGATATAAGGTATAGCAATTTCCATGAATAAGATAACTTCCGTATGTGTATATTGTGCTTCGAGCACTAAAATCGATTCCGCCTATTTTGAAGCAGCCCGTGAACTGGGTACTCTGTTGGGGCAACGTCGTATCCGACTGATAAATGGTGCTGGTGGTATCGGACTGATGAGTACTACTTCTGACGCCGTGTTGGCAGCAGATGGAGAGGTGACTGGTGTTATTCCTCATTTTATGGTGGAACAAGGATGGCAGCATAAAGGGTTGACAGAGATGATAGAAGTGGAAAACATGCACCAGCGTAAGCAGAAAATGGCAGATTTAAGCGATGCTATTATTGCTTTGCCCGGTGGATGCGGTACATTGGAAGAACTGCTGGAAATTATTACTTGGAAGCAATTAGGTTTGTATCTGAATCCTATTGTTATCCTAAATACCAATGGATATTTTGATCCCTTGTTAACCATGTTGCAGCGTGCCGTGGATGAAAACTTTATGCGCGAGCAACACGGTGCTATCTGGCATGTGGCAAGTACACCGCAGGAAGCCATTGATTTGATACATACCACTCCCATCTGGGATAGTTCCATACGTAAGTTTGCGGCAATATGATCGGGCTACTGCTGACATGGATTGCGGGATTCGAGGGAATGCCTATTCCCTATTCTCCTAAATTGGATGACGGAATCACTATGCTCCTGTTGTGCTGCTTTTTCATATCTGCCTATGTCTTATCTCGTAGTCGTAAGTTTCTGGTGCAGCTGGTGAAAGACTTTCTGCTCAACCGTGAGCGGACCAGTATCTTTGCAGCCACCACGGCGGCGGATATGCGTTATATGTTGCTGTTGATCTTGCAGACTTGTGTATTGGGAGCTGTCTGTACCTTCAACTATATTCTAGATGTCCGGCCGGAACTGGGAGAACGCATTCCTCCTTATATCCTGCTTGGAGTATATCTTGCAATAGCTTTACTTTATCTTTTCTGGAAGTGGGTGACTTACTCTTTCCTGGGTTGGATTTTTTTTGACGGAAACCGCACAAGCCTCTGGATGGAGTCTTATTCTACACTGCTTTATTACCTTGGATTTGCCCTTTTTCCCTTTGCTTTGTTCCTTGTTTACTTCGATTTGAGTTTATTTGCAACTGTGATAATTGGTTTATTTCTGATGTTTTTTACTAAAATATTGATGTTGTATAAGTGGGTAAAGCTTTTTTGTAACAATTTATATGGCGTTTTGCTTTTAATTTTGTACTTTTGTGCCCTTGAAATCATACCTTGTTTCATTATATATCGAGGTGTGTTACAACTAAATGATTATTTGATAATAAATTTTTAGGACGTTGAAAATTAAGAAAGTACTTGTGTCGCAGCCGAAACCGGCATCAGAGAAATCTCCTTACTACGACATCGCCCAGAAGTACGGCGTGAAAATTGATTTTCGCCCGTTTATCAAGGTGGAAAGTCTGTCTGCTAAAGAATTCAGACAGCAAAAAGTGTCAATCCTGGATCATACCGCTGTTATCTTTACATCGCGTCATGCCATCGACCACTTCTTTCACCTGTGTACAGAATTACGCGTTTCCATTCCGGAAACTATGAAGTATTTCTGTGTGACAGAGGCTGTTGCATTGTATATCCAAAAGTATATTCAATACCGTAAGCGTAAGATCTTCTTTGGTAATACAGGAAAGTTTGAAGACTTGTTGCCTTCTATCATCAAGCATAAAACTGAGAAGTATCTGGTTCCGATGTCTGATGTGCACACAGACGAGATCAAAAATCTCTTGGAAAAAAGCAAGATACAGCATACGGAGACTGTTATGTATCGTACAGTAAGTAATGACTTTACTGCGGAAGAAGAATTTGATTATGACATGCTTGTATTCTTTAGTCCTGCAGGAGTAACTTCTCTGAAGAAGAATTTCCCGGACTTCCAACAGAAAGAAATCAAGATTGGTACCTTTGGCTCCACTACAGCACAAGCTGTACGCGATGCCGGACTCCGTCTCGATCTGGAAGCTCCCAGTGTACAAGCTCCGTCTATGACGGCAGCGCTGGATATGTTTATCAAAGAGAACAATAAAGGAAAATAAATTTAGAGTTACGAGCTACAAGCTACAGGCTACGAGTGCCATGCGGAATAGCATGCCATTTATAGCTTAAACTTGTAGCTCGTAACTTGTTTACTGCGGAGCTACTTGTAGCTTGTAGCCCGTAACTCGTAGTTAAGAATGCTTAATACCCTGCATAAGACCGAAAGGCTGGATAAGAAGAAAGTCATCGATAAGATGTTTTCAGGCGGTGCGCGCTCGTTCTCCGTCTTCCCTTTGCGTGTGGTATATTTGCCGGTGGAGGAGTTGGAAGCTCCTGTTTCCATACTTGTCAGTGTATCAAAACGCCGTTTTAAGCGGGCGGTAAAGCGTAATCGTGTGAAACGTCAGATACGTGAAGCGTATCGGAAAAACAAGCACGGACTATTGCAGGCGCTTCAGGATAAGGAGCAGCAACTTGCTGTGGCTTTCATTTATCTTTCCGACCGGTTGACTGACTCGATGGAAATTGAAGAAAGGATGAAGATTGCCTTGGCTCGTATCACGGAGAAAGTAGCCTCCTTATGAAAAAGCTGCTTTCATACCTGTTGTTGCTCCCTATTTATTTTTATCAGAAGTGCATTTCACCCCTGACTTCTCCTTCGTGCCGCTTCACTCCCACATGTTCGCAATATGCCGTTGAGGCGATTAAGAAACATGGCCCTTTCAAGGGATTGTATTTGGCAATCAGGCGCATACTGCGTTGTCATCCCTGGGGAGGTTCCGGATATGATCCTGTTCCATAAAGACATAATATCTTTGCTGTATGATAATCCCTGCCGATATACACACTCATCGCCAACCGGAAGTGCCTGGAGAAGCTATTGTGAATTGCTTTCCCGAAACATTTGTTCCGCAACAGGGAGGGTGGTATTCTGTAGGAATACATCCGTGGTATATAGCTTCTTCTACTGTATCTCTGGCTGATAAAAAGAGATGTTTGGAGGAGCTATTGTATCATCCTCAGGTTTTGGCTATAGGTGAAGTAGGACTGGATAAATTGGCTGATGCTTCTCTGCCTTTACAGGGGGAAGTTTTCGAATATCAGGCACGGCTGGCTGAAGAAACTGATAAGCCGCTGGTTATTCATCTGGTGAAGGCTGTAGATGAACTCTTAAAATTGAAACAGAAGATACGTCCGGTGGAACCGTGGATTATTCATGGGTTTCGCGGAAAAGCAGTGCTGGCAGAAGAATATCTCCGACACGGTTTTTTTCTTTCTTTCGGGGAAAAGTATCAGGAAGAAGCACTGCGAATCGTACCATCTGACAGGTTGTTCATAGAGACAGATGAGAGTATGGCTTCTATTGACGCGCTCTATGAGAGGGCGGCTATGATTCGTAAGGTTCCCTCTTGGGAACTTCGGGAAACGATTCGGAAGAATGTGGAGGGAATCTTTTTTAGGCGATAAGAGTTGTTTGTTCAGATAAAGAGTCGTACTTTTGCAATTACAAAGTATATCAAATATTTAAATAGTTAATCATTCGATGAATTTTGTAGAAGAATTGAAATGGCGTGGCATGCTCCACGATATGATGCCTGGTACGGAAGAACTTCTGGCTAAGGAACAAGTGACCGCATACATAGGTTTTGACCCTACAGCGGACTCATTGCACATTGGACACCTCTGCAGTGTAATGATACTGCGTCATTTCCAACGTTGCGGACATAAGCCAATGGCATTGATTGGTGGTGCTACGGGTATGATTGGTGACCCTTCCGGCAAGTCGGCAGAGCGCAATCTGCTCACAGAAGAGATTCTGCAACGCAACATGGATGGTATGAAGAAGCAGTTGAGCAAGTTCCTGGATTTTGAATCTGATGCTCCCAACCGTGCAGAACTGGTGAACAACTACGACTGGATGAAGAACTTCACATTCCTTGACTTTGCTCGCGAAGTAGGCAAGCATATCACCGTAAACTATATGATGGCGAAAGATTCTGTAAAGAAGCGCCTGAATGGTGAAGCTCGTGATGGTTTGTCTTTCACTGAGTTTACTTATCAGTTATTACAAGGTTATGACTTCCTGCATCTGTATGAAACCAAAGGTTGCAAACTGCAAATGGGCGGTTCCGATCAATGGGGTAACATTACAACAGGTGCCGAGTTAATTCGTCGTACAAACGGTGGTGAGGTATTTGCACTGACCAGTCCTCTGATTACGAAGGCTGACGGCGGTAAGTTCGGTAAGACTGAGTCCGGTAACATCTGGCTTGATCCTCGCTATACTTCTCCGTATAAATTCTATCAATTCTGGTTGAATGTGAGCGATGCTGATGCTGCACGTTACATTAAGATATTTACTTCTTTGAGCAAAGAAGAAATAGATGCTCTGATAGTAGAACATGAAGCTGCACCGCATCTGCGTATTCTTCAGAAGCGTCTGGCAAAAGAAGTGACTATTATGGTTCATTCTGAAGAAGATTATAATGCAGCAGTAGATGCATCCAATATATTATTCGGTAATGCAACTTCTGATGCTTTGAAGAAATTGGATGAAGATACTCTGTTGGCTGTATTCGAAGGTGTGCCTCAGTTCGAAGTGTCTAAGGATGCTGTGGCGGCTGGAGTGAAAGCAGTCGATCTGTTCACTGAGAACGCGGCTATCTTTGCTTCCAAAGGTGAGATGCGTAAACTGGTGCAGGGTGGTGGTGTTTCTCTTAACAAAGAGAAGCTGGAAGCCTTTGACCGAGTGATTACTTCTGCTGATCTTTTGGATGAAAAATATCTGCTTGTACAGCGCGGGAAGAAGAATTACTATCTGATTATTGCCAAATAAACGGTTAATTAATAACAGATATGAAAAAATGCCCCGAAATATTTGGATATTTCGGGGCATACTTCTATCTTTGCACCGCTTTTTAACAGAAAGCGCATAAGTTTGGACTATGGTGTAATGGTAGCACAACAGGTTTTGGTTCTGTTTGTCCAAGTTCGAATCTTGGTAGTCCAACCAAAGAAGGCCCTGAAAGAGAAATCTTTCGGGGCTTTTTATTTAGAATTACTCTGATGGCTCTCTCTATTGTATTATTTTCTGTTAAAGATTTCCTATTTTTATCCATTTGAACAATAATACTACATAATTGGGACAAAAACACAATGTTTTGACGTTTTCTTTTGCTACATTTGCATCGTGTACGTAAACGAAGTATGCCAATAACCGATTATTATAAACTTTAAAACGTAATAGGATTATGAAAACGAACTATGAAATTCGCTATGCAGCGCATCCCGAAGATGCAAAAAGTTACGATACCAAACGCATCCGTCGTGATTTCCTCATTGAGAAAGTATTTTCTGCTAACGAAGTAAATATGGTATATTCCATGTACGACCGTATGGTTGTGGGTGGTGCAATGCCGGTAGGCGAAGTGTTGAAGCTGGAAGCTATCGATCCGCTGAAAGCTCCGTTCTTCCTGACTCGTCGTGAAATGGGTATCTATAACGTAGGTGGTCCTGGTGTAGTAAAAGCCGGAGACGCTGTATTCGAATTGAATTATAAAGAAGCTCTTTATTTGGGCTCAGGTGACCGTGAAGTGACCTTTGAAAGCAAGGACGAAAAGAATCCTGCTAAATTCTATTTCAACTCACTGACTGCTCACCGTAACTATCCTGATAAGAAAGTGACGAAAGCTGATGCAGTAGTTGCTGAAATGGGTAGCTTGGAAGGTTCCAACCACCGTAATATTAATAAGATGTTGGTTAATCAGGTATTGCCGACCTGCCAGTTACAGATGGGTATGACAGAACTTGCTCCGGGTAGTGTATGGAATACAATGCCGGCACACGTTCATAGCCGTCGTATGGAAGCTTATTTCTATTTTGAAGTGCCCGAAGACCATGCAGTTTGCCATTTCATGGGTGAAGTTGATGAAACCCGCCATGTATGGATGAAGGGCGATCAGGCTGTATTGTCTCCTGAATGGTCTATTCACTCTGCTGCCGCTACTCACAACTATACCTTTATTTGGGGTATGGGCGGTGAAAACCTGGATTATGGAGATCAGGATTTCTCTTTGATTACCGACCTGAAGTAATATATTGAGTAAATCACGACTCTGAATCGTAAATTAGAAACAAATAACTATTAAACCTAAGTAAATAAATTATGGTAAACTTTTCATTAGAAGGCAAAGTAGCACTTGTAACCGGTGCTTCTTATGGAATTGGTTTCGCTTTGGCAACTGCTTACGCACAAGCCGGTGCCAAAATCGTGTTCAACGACATTAAACAAGAATTAGTAGACAAAGGTTTGGCTGCTTACAAAGCTGAAGGTATCGACGCTAAAGGTTATGTATGCGACGTAACGAATGAAGAGCAGGTGAATGCTATGGTTGCCCAGATTGAGAAAGAAGTGGGCGTGATTGATATTCTGGTAAACAACGCAGGTATCATCAAGCGTATTCCGATGCACGAAATGTCTGCTGCTGAATTCCGTCAGGTGATCGATGTAGACTTGAATGCTCCGTTTATCGTATCAAAAGCCGTTATTCCTTCTATGATAAAGAAAGGTCACGGCAAGATTATCAATATCTGCTCTATGATGAGTGAGTTGGGCCGTGAGACTGTATCTGCTTATGCTGCTGCTAAGGGTGGCTTGAAGATGCTGACTCGTAACATCGCTTCTGAGTACGGTGAATACAACATCCAGTGTAATGGTATTGGTCCGGGGTACATTGCTACTCCGCAGACTGCACCGCTTCGCGAACCGCAAGCTGATGGTTCTCGTCATCCGTTTGATGCATTTATCGTTGCTAAGACTCCGGCTGCACGTTGGGGTACTCCTGAAGATTTGATGGGTCCTGCCGTATTCCTGGCTTCCGACGCTTCTGACTTCGTAAACGGTCACGTACTCTACGTTGACGGTGGTATCCTGGCTTACATTGGCAAACAGCCTAAATAAGTATATGAATAGATAATGGGAAATGGATAATTGATGCTGTCAGTTATCCATTTTTCCCATTATCTATATCTTCATTATCCGTTTTCAATTATCAATTGATTAAGCAATATGAAAAAGTTATTCCTTTTACTGGCAACAGCATTTGTATGTTTTGCCTGCACCAACACTAAGGATGTGGTTACTGTAACGGTAAGTAATCCTTTAGCAATGGAGCGTTCCAATGAAATGGTTGAAGTGGCTATGAGTGATATCTCTAACCAACTGAAACTGGCTGACACAGCTCAGATTGTAGTTCTGAATGCTGACGGACAACAGGTCCCCTATCAGATTACTTACGATGAAAAAGTAATTTTTCCTGCAAGCGTAGCTGCGAATGGCACAGCTGTCTATACTATCCAGGCAGGTACACCTGAGAATTTCGCTGTAAAGGCTTGTGGTAGATATTATCCTGAACGTGTGGATGACGTAGCTTGGGAAAATGACTTGGTTGCTTTCCGTACCTATGGTCCTGCTTTGCAAAAGAGTGGTGAACGTGCCTTCGGTTATGATGTTTGGACAAAGTACAATACTACTGAACCAGTTGTAGAAGCTCGTTATGCAAGCGAATTGAACCCGGAGACCAAAGCTAAGATTGCTGAACTGAAGAAGACTGACCCGAAAGCTGCACAGGAATTGTATAAATCAGTTTCTTATCACGTAGATCATGGAAACGGCCTGGACTGTTATAAAGTAGGTCCTACACTGGGTGGTGGTACTGCTGCTCTGATGCCCGATGGTGAAATCGTATATCCTTATTGCTATGCAACACAGGATATTCTGGACAATGGTCCGTTGCGTTTCACTGTGAAGCTGGTATATAATCCGCTGAACATCAAGGGGGACTCTACAGTAGTTGAAACACGTGTTATTACGTTAGATGCAGGTTCCCATTTGAATAAAACAGTTGTGGTTTATGATAACCTGAAAGAAACGACTCCGGTAGTTGCTGGTATCGTATTGCACGAACCGGATGGTGCTGTAGTAGCTGATGCTGCTAACGGTTATATCACCTATGTAGATCCTACAGATAATGTGAATAACAACAACGGTAAGATTTTTGTAGGTGCTGCTTTCCCGGCTACTGTAAAAGAAGCTAAATCATTGCTTTTCCCTGAAAAGGAGAAGAATGAACTGCGTGGTGGTGCCGATGGTCATGTACTGGCTATCAGCGATTACGAGCCGGGTTCAGAATATGTTTACTACTGGGGTGCAGCTTGGGACAAGGCTGACATCAAGACTCCGGAAGCATGGAATGCATATATGGCAAATTATGCTCAGCAAGTACGCAATCCGTTGACGGTGGCAATTAAGTAATCGATACTGTATAGAATAAAAATGCCCTCTGAATATTTTCTATTCGGAGGGCATTTTTCTATATAACTATGTAATTAGGATTACAATAACTTAAACTCGTATCCTTCTTCTTCCAGAAAATCAAGTGCCCGTGGCAATGCATATTGCAGGTTTCCGTTATTCCAGGATTTTAATGAATCATGGAAAGTGATAATAGAGCCATTTCTTGCATATCTCATCACATTGGCAAGTACTTGCGGACCACGTAACTTCTTACTGTAATCACGGGTTACCAAATCCCACATTACGATTTTATAGCGTCTTTTTAATACGAAATATTGCCCCCAACGCATATGCCCGTGTGGTGGGCGGAAGAGGTCTGTTTTCATTAGTTCATTTGCTTTGTCTGTATTGGCAAGGTAATTATCAGACAAATACTCAAATCCGCGAATATGATTGAAAGTATGGTTGCCAATGCGGTGTCCTCGGTCTATTACCATCTGAAATACATCAGGATGCTTACGTATATTGTCTCCCACCATGAAGAAGGTGGCTTTAATATTGTGTTTATCCAATAATTCAAGTACCCAAGGGGTTACTTCGGGAATAGGGCCATCATCAAAAGTCAGGTAGACGGCTTTTTCGTTAGGGTCCATTCGCCAGATGGCACCGGGATATAACTTTCGGACAAACTCAGGAGGTTGTTCTATAAACACGATTGTTAGTAGTTAGGGATTTATATGATTAGTGATTAGCGATTAGCGGTGGGGGCTATAGTCGCTAATCACTAATCACTATCTGCTAATAACTTTATTTCATCCGGTCAACACACATTTGATATAGCTCGTTCAGCTTGCTGTCGTATACGGGAGCCAATTCTGAGTTATACTTTTGCATGAGCTTAACTTCTGTGCTGAGGATAGGCAATTGATAGTCAACAACTTCATGGCTGGACATTGCAAAGCGTTGGTCATCCAGGCTCAGATACCATGTGAGGTATTCCACAGCTTTATCGGCAAGTGCCTTCATGATGTTGTCGCCTTTCTCTATTTCACCCAACTGATAGTATGCTTCTGCCATTTGCATAGCACCGTTCTGCCAGTCATAAGGTACATTATAGGCAGGAATCATCTTCTCGGCGTACTCCAAGGCTGCTTTGGCCTTATCCGTCTTGCCTTCGCGTATCAACTGGCCAATGAGTTGCGAGAAGATACGGCGGTGAGAATAACACATACGCATAGCATTCTCATCAATATAGATACCTTCCTTGTCGATGCCACCGAATTTGAACTTGTTCATCAGGTTGTCGTACATCTTTTCGCTATCCAATTTGACACCTGTCTTTTCAGTGTCAAACGGAGTGAAGCGATAAGTCAGACCTTCCTGAACGAAGTGGTTGCCCATACCAAGGTGGTTTTCCGTACCTACGCTGACTGCCATGTAGATAGGACGTTCCCAATTGGCTTCCGCCAGCATTTCAAGCATCATTAGTTCGCTCTTATAGAGGGCGCGTTTACCTTTCAGTGAAATGTGCATATAGTCGGGGATACTGTCACCTGGTATCATCATACCGCTGCGGCGTACTGCTTCCTTGTCCACCTTCATCACGATGCTGTCTGTAGGAATCACCTTAAGGTCATCATTCTTGCTGCGTACCCAGTATTTCAGGATGTTCTGAAGTTCGTACGGATTTTCTCCGAATTCTTTCTTCACATTCACCAATGCTTCAGGATTACCGTTCAGTGCCTGCTTTTCAGCCTCAGCATAGAGGGCGTCGATGCTCTTTTTATAATCAGGCTGTACAGAGATGTATTCATTGGTTCCTTCTACATACTCCATACGGTCCCAAGTGATGGGCAGCGACGGGGAGTCGTAGGCAGGACGTTTCATCTGGTCGATGTACCAGTCCGTTTGCAAGTAGCTGAGGTTACAGGTACGTGCATCGGTACGGAAACCTTCTGTCTCCTGATTGTACCATAAGGGGAATGTATCGTTATCACCGTTAGTGAAGATAATCGGATTGCCGGTTTCTTGCAGAGACATCAGGTAGTTCTGACCAAAGTCACGTGCTAGGTAACGATCGCTGCGATCGTGGTCATCCCATGTCTGGCTTGCCATCTGTATGGGGACAAGCAGGCAGGCAACAGATACCAGTGTTGCGGCGGGAAGTTCTTTCATCTTGGCATAATGCTGCAACAGACGGACAATACCTGCCACACCCATACCTATCCAGATGGCAAAGGCATAGAACGACCCGGCATATGCATAATCACGTTCACGCGGCTGACTCGGTGTCTGGTTCAGGTAGAGCACAATGGCGATACCCGTCATAAAGAATAGGAAGAACACCACCCAGAATTGCTGGATGCCCTTTTGACCACGGTATGCCTGCCATAACAGACCAATGATACCGAGCAACAAAGGCAGACAGTAGAAGACGTTGTGTCCCTTATTGTTTTGCAACTCCTGTGGCAACAGGCTTTGATCGCCTACCAGGAAGTTATCGATGAACGGAATACCTGTGATCCAGTTACCGTGTTCTATTTCTCCACTACCCTGCAGATCGTTCTGGCGTCCGGCAAAGTTCCACATGAAATAGCGCCAGTACATCCAGTTGAGCTGATAGGTGAAGAAGAACTTGATATTTTCCCACTGTGTGGGCATATTCACCATCACCATTTGTCCGCATTGGTCGTAAGGAATGTCATTACCTTTTATGTCTACCCAAGCTTGATATTCCCTGGCGTGCTGACTGCTGTACATGCGCGGGAAAAGCATGTTCTGGGCATATTCGTATTCAATACGTCCGGGAATTTCGATATAGCTATCCTTTTCATCGGGCGTAGCTTTTTCTTTGCGGATAAATTTGGTACCACTATATGAAACGCGCGGTTCGCAATAACCGTCTTTCACATCAAGGGCAACTTTAGAAGAGAATGCTTGTCCGTAGAACAGCGGACGGGTTCCGTATTGTTCACGTCCCAGATACTCACCCAGCGTGAAGATATCCTCAGGTGAGTTTTGGTCCATCGGTGTATTGGCTGTAGAGCGGATCACGATGATGGCGTAAGAAGAATATCCGATGACGATCATCATTGTACAAAGCAATGATGTGTTCAGCGTACGTGCGGAAATGCGGTATTTCTCTTTCATGCTTGCCTGCATCTTCGGGCTGAGATAGAAGAACAGGAAAGCGATAACTATAATGCCTATTACTACAGCACTTGTTCCGTGCCCGTAGAATGGGATACCCAACAGGGCGATAGTCAGCACGAAGGAGATGGCCATGCGCATCTTGTTTTTCTCCGTGTAGCTTTCGTATATACCCCAGATAATGGAACCTGCCAGCACAATGATATAAACCATTACACCGCTGTTGAAGGACATTCCTAATGTATTTACGAAGAACAGTTCGAACCAGCCGCCTACTTTTACAATACCCGGTACCATACCATAGAGTACGACAGCCACTAAAATGCCGGAAGCAAGCAATGCCAGCAATGAGCCTTTGGCATTTGCGTTTGGCACTTTTTTGTAGTAGTAAACCAGTACGATGGCGGGTAAACAAAGCAAGTTCAGCAAGTGTACACCAATACTCAATCCGGTCAGATATGCGATCAAGATAAGCCAACGGTCGCTGTGCGGTTCGTTAGCCACATCTTCCCATTTCAGTATCAGCCAGAATACAACGGCTGTGAAGAGAGAAGAGAATGCATAAACTTCACCTTCAACGGCACTGAACCAGAAAGTATCACTGAATGTATATGCCAGTGCACCTACCAGGCCGCTACCCATGATGGTAATCAACTGTCCTTTAGTAATATTATTTTCATCTGTAGCCACAAGTTTGCGTACCAGATGCGTGATGCTCCAGAACAGGAACAGAATACAAGCGCCACTCATCAGTGCACTCATATAATTCACCATTTTAGCAACGGTGCTCGGATCTGAAGCAAATTGTGAAAAGAGGTTGGCTACCAGCATGAAGAAAGGTGCTCCGGGTGGGTGTCCTACTTCCAGTTTGTAGCCGGTAGTGATAAACTCCGGGCAGTCCCAAAAGCTTGCAGTCGGTTCTATAGTCATGCAGTAGACCGTGGCTGCAATGATGAAAGTAATCCAACCTACGAGGTTGTTTATGGTTCTGTACTGTTTCATTCGGAAATAATTCGTTATGTTTTTAAGTTATATCTCTGTATTTTAGCGTATACGGGCGCAAATATAGTGATTTAACTGCTAAAACTGTGGAAGTAATGCATATTTATTAGGATAGGTTAAAAGATATACATTGATTTTTGGTAGATAAAAGTTTCATGAAAATTCAGTTTACCCCAAATGGTAACTTTGTTCACTCCACACGGTAACTCCATTTACATACCGCGGTAAAGACCGTTACATGCCGCGGTAAAGGTCGTTACAATAAGGAGTAAAAGCCGTTACATACGGCGGTAAATGCTTTTACATTTTACAATAAACAGTCGGTAAATGCTATTTGTTGATTATCAGTAAATTAATAAAAAACTATCAGCGATCTTTAGTTCATTTCTGTGCGGATAGGAATGAAATGATGATTTATCAGTTCGCTTTTGATAGTACCGCTTAATCATTTGCTCCATTTCTTATCCATAATGAGCATAATTCAAGGCTTGATTCCAAAGATAAATATACAAATTATACATTCATGTATAATACATCTATGTATAACTTTGTTTGAAATATGTGCAAAACACTACTTTTTGTACCTGTTCTGGTAATGATTTGTATCCTTCCCTGCTTTTTCAATGTTTGCAGTTACAACATCCACATTCATCTCCGTGCTTATGTTCCGCCAATATGCGATGCGGCAGAGCTCCATGTCCCAGCAGTTCTATCGGGCAATTGAAGTTCCGTTCCAGCCATTCTTCGCTTATACCCGTATCGGGATGGTAATCTAGCGTCTCATTCACGCAGGCGATGGATTTCACCTGTTGCAGCACTGTGCCGATGTCATGGCTGACAAGAATGATAGCGCAATCATGGTTAATCTCAGCCAGCAATTCGTAAAGCCGGGCTTCGAAGCGCTTGTCTATATACGTACTGGGCTCGTCGAGGACAACAAGTGCAGGATCGGAAATGATGGCACGTCCTAGTAGGGCACGTTGTAATTGTCCGCCACTCAATGCACCGATAGCACGTTTTTCCAGACCTTCCAATCCCATGCGGGCAATCACTTGCCGGGCTTTTTCCCGATGCGTCGCAGTGAAGCGTGAAATCAGTGACTTTTGTGAACTGAGTCCTGAAAGAATCACTTCTTCCACTGTTATAGGAAATTTACGGTCAATGCTATTGTATTGAGGCAAATACCCCATTTTTAGAACGGAGCGATTGGCTGTCAGTGCCGGGCGTTGCGCTGCGCTTCCCTGCTTGTCACTTGTCACGAATCGCTTATCACTATATAAAATTTCTCCTGCTGTAGGTTTCAGCAGGCCGAGAATACACTTGATGAGCGTTGTTTTTCCACCACCGTTGGGGCCGATGATACCCAGAAAATCCCGGTCGTAAACGGTGAGGTTTACATTACGCAGCACTGTACGGCTATCATAACCGGCGCTGAGATTTTTTATTTCGATAAGTGGCGTATTCATTTCTTTACTCTATTTACAGTCTCCGATTACTTCTTAACGACCAGTTCTCTGGCAATGTTCAACATCTCTTCTTCCCAATCGTAAGAAAGCGGATTGATAGGAACTACCTTCGTACCTGTTTGTTTTGCTATGATTTCTGCATTGCGACGGTCGAATTCGGGTTGTACGAAGATGACGCGTACCTTCTCCTCCTTGCAGGTGTCTATCAGGTTTTTGAGATGGGAGGGAGAGGGCTCTTTTCCATCTTCTTCAATAGAAATCTGATGTAAACCGTAGTCGCGCGCAAAGTAGGACAATGCCGGATGATAAATCATAAAGGCACGGTCCGCATTGGGGGCAGAGAGCATGTGGCAGATAAGGCTGTCGGTATGTTCTATTTGATTGCAGAGGTTTTTATAACGCTCCATGTAGGTTTCTTCATTATTCTTGTCGATGGTACACAGGGCATTTACAATGTTTCCGGCAATAATTTGCGCATTGTAAGCGGAACTCCAGATATGTGGCTCTACGCCGAGAATGTGGTGTTCATCTTTCTGGATAGAATCGTGGGCATGCGCTTTGTCGTCGCCGTGATGGTGGTGGACGTGAGAGGAATCAAAAATCAAATCGATACCGCGGGAAGTGTCGAAGAACTGCAAATGTGGCGCATTATCTGTCAGCTTATCCATCCAGGTTTGTTCAAAACCGATATAGCCGATGCGGAAGTAAGCTTTACTCTTGGCAAGATCGACAAGTTGCTGCGGAGTAGGGTCATACGTTTCCGGACTGCTACCTTTGGGTACCATGCTGACAACGTTGAAGTTATCTCCTGCGATGGCTTCGGTGAAGTAGCGTAACGGTTCGATGGTAACAGTGATGACAGGTTTATCGTCTTCATTCTTATTTTGAACGCTGTTATTCTTGCAAGACATGGCAAGCAAAGCAGCGAGGATGTACAGGAATGTTCGTTTCATTTCTTTCTTTATTATATTTATGGTTTCCAATATTTCGTTATAACTTAGTTGTTTGTTCCCTTGGTTGCTCTCAGTATTTCCCGTTTTCCGCCCGGAGGCCCCGGAAGACGCTCCACAAGAAAACCGACAGCTTGCAACATACGGCGGATAACACCTTTGGCGCAATACGTCGTTAATATGCCCCCTGCATTCATAGATACGTAAAGTGAGTGAAATAGCTGCTCGTTCCACATTTCAGGTTGCTTTTCGGGGGCGAAGGCATCGAAATAAACGAGATCGGGATTTAATGATAAGGTACTCACTGTATTTGCATCTGCCTGTATTTTTCGCAGAGTGAAGTACGGGGATATCTTCACATTTTCTTCCCATGGTGCAGTATGTAACTGCTTAAACAACGGGTTGTCGCTATATCCCAATGCGTCGACTTCTTTCCAGGCAAGAGGATAAAGTTCAATGCCGGTATAGTGTACGAGACGCTTTTCTTGTTCGGCAGTCTCCAATGTAAGCAGGGCATTCAGCCCGGTACCGAAACCTATTTCCAGAACATGCGGCTGGGGCGCAGCCGAAGCTTTCAGCCCCATATCTATAAAGATGTGTTGCGATTCTGTACGTGCTCCTTTTACCGAATGGTAATGTTCATTCAGTTCCGGTACAAACAGCGTTGCACTTCCATCTTCCGTATGTTCTATGATTCGTTTCATAACTCTTAAAACATTGATATTACTCCTTGCAATGCCAACAGCATCAAGATGTATCGCACCAGCTTTCCGGCAAACATGGATGAGGTAGTCAGCCATACATTGCTGCGCATGAAACCCAGCGCAATGGCTATTGCCTCGCCCACAAAAGGCAGGAATGCAAAGAAAGCCATCAGAGCACCTTTTCCTTGCAGGAAAGCTTGCATCTTGTCTACTTTCTCCTTTTTTACTTTAAAATATTTCTCTATCCAGTCTATCTTACCTAAACGCCCCATGTAGTAGCACGTCATACCGCCTATTGTGTTCCCCAATGTAGCAGAGAGGACACACATGGCAGGATTCAGCCCCACTTTCACCAATGCTATCATTACCAGCTCTGAACTGAACGGAATGATGCTTCCCGCCAGTAAAGCGGAGATGAAAAGGCCGAAATAGCCCCAGTCTATCAGGAGTTGAACCAGTGAATCTACAAAAGCGTCCATATATTAAATCCGAATAAAAGTACAAGCCCTGCGAGGGCACAAATGAAAAACACATTGGAAGCCCGACTGTTCGTCAGCACCACGAAATGTCCTGTCAAGATACTGACACTTATCAGCAGCAGAGGCAGGAGATGAACCGTCAAAACCGGTTGCAACAGGATATAGGCAAAGATGCAGAAGCTCAGAAAAATAAGAAAATGCAGATAACTGCGGGTACGTATCTTATCTTCGTAACCTGCCACCAGGCAGTGGATGGAACTGACTAGGTATAATACGAACAGATAGCCCAATGTAGCTATTTCCCACAAGGGGAAGTCCCAGAGATTAATAGGGTGGAATGTTGCCAGTTCGATGAAAGGCTGGTAAAATAAGCCCATTTCATCGTAGAAGTAAGCATGTCCCAATAGAAACCAGTAGGGTAAAGCCCAACCGACCAGACTGCCGAAAAAGCTCTTTGGAGTGAGTGCCTGAAAACTGTGTGCACCTATCCAGTAGAGGGGAATAAACAGTGTCAGTTGTGGGAAGAACAGACTACCCAACCCGATAAAGAGGAACGAATAGAACATGGTGCCTGCCGGACGGGGATGTTGGTAGCCCTTGAACAGGAAGAACAGGGATATAAGAAATGCTATCGAGGCAAAGTCCCCGGCATAAACTGGATGCAGGGCCGGACAAACGGATATAAACAGGAAATAAATGGCCGTTTGTACGGATGCCCGCATACGGATGATGGCAAAAGTATTGTTTAGTTCTATCAGGAAGTAACCGACGATGCCATAGAAGATGAAACTTAAAGGTGTACTTGCCCATGCCGGAATATATCCATCTATGATAGTATCCCACAGGAGATAACTACTTTTTATTACCGGAACTTCAGGCAATAGAATAGAGGTCAGTATCCAGCAGAATAGTGACAAGAGGATGGCAACGGGCAGTGTGAAACGTCCCGCTGTGATCCGGTTCTGTAGTCGTTTACTTCGTATCATAATATTAATTGTGGTAAGGTGATAGGGTGATAAAGTGATAATATCACCCTATCACTCTTTTAAAGGTCGAAGCCGATATCACGGCGGAAATACTTCTTGTCGAATTGAATCATTTCCGCAACTTTATAACTCTTGGCAAGGGCTTCTTCTTTGGTTTCACCATACGAACATACGGCAATTACGCGTCCGCCGTTTGTTACCACTTGGCCGTTTTTCATTGCTGTTCCGGCATGGAAGAGGATGCTGTCTGTAACGGTAGCTTCTTCAAATCCGGTCATTACTTTACCTTTCTCGTAAGCTTCGGGATATCCGCCGCTGACGAGCATGACGCAAGCAGCCGTACGCGGATCCATTGTCAATGTCTTTGTATCGAGGTTCACGTCGCGTACACCTTCCAGAAGTTCCACGAAGTCGCTCTGTACACGTAGCATGACGCTTTCTGTTTCGGGGTCTCCCATGCGGACATTATATTCTATGACCATCGGTTCGCCTTTCACACGGATCAGTCCGAGGAAGATGAAACCTTTATAAAGGATGTCTTCTTCTTGCAGTCCGCGGATGGTGGGCTCAATGATACGGGTACGCACTTTTTCCATAAATACCTCGTCGACAAAAGGAACGGGAGTCACGCTTCCCATACCACCGGTATTCAGACCTTTGTCACCTTCGCCGATGCGTTTGTAATCTTTGGCAACGGGCAACACTTTATAGTTTTTGCTGTCTGTCAGCACAAATACGGAGCACTCGATGCCGCTGAGGAATTCTTCGATAACTACCGTGGCACTGGCCTGACCGAACATACCACCAAGCATTTCTTTCAGTTCCTTTTTGGCTTCTTCGAGTGTAGGAAGGATCAGTACGCCTTTTCCTGCGCAAAGACCGTCGGCTTTCAGCACATAGGGTGCTTCAAGGGTTTCAAGGAAAGCGAGTCCTTCTTCCAGATTTTCGGCATTGATGCTTTTGTAGCGGGCGGTGGGGATGCCATGACGTTCCATGAAACCCTTGGCAAACTCCTTGCTGCCTTCCAATTGGGCACCCTTGGCAGTAGGGCCAATGATGGCGATATGTTGTGTGGCGGCGTCTCCGGTAAAGCTGTCGTAGATACCTTCTACCAACGGATCTTCGGGGCCTACCACGATCATGTCTACTTTTTCTTTCAGGGCGAAAGCTTTCAGGGCAGGGAAGTCGGTAGCTTTGATAGCTACATTCTCGCCTACTGCACTGGTACCGGCATTACCGGGGGCGATAAAAAGTTTCTCTACTTTCGGGCTTTGGGCTATTTTCCATGCCAGAGCGTGCTCGCGGCCGCCACTTCCTAATAATAATATCTTCATCTTTATATTTCGTTTAATTTATTGCTTCTATTTTATTTTATAAATTGTCTTCAAAATATCTTGTTATCTTCTCATGCAGATGTACTCGGTCACGTCCTATGACATTGTGCTTATGCGTGGGATAAATGAATAAATCGGGATACGTGCGTGCATCCACACAGGCTTTTATGAACGAAAGTGTGTGTTGTGGCACACAGGTATCGTCATGGTCATCGTGAATCAGTAATAGATGTCCTTTCAGGTTGCCTGCCAGATTCTTCAGGTTGCATTGTTCATAACCTTCCGGATTGCTTTGCGGCGTATCCATGTAGCGTTCTCCGTACATAATTTCATAATATCCCCAGTCAATAACCGGCCCGCCTGCAACACCTACTTTGAATATCTCCGGATAGCGGAGCATCAGGGCTGTAGTCATGTGTCCGCCAAAGCTCCATCCGTGTACACCGATGCGGTTACCGTCTACGTAAGGCAGGCTTTTCAGGAATTCCACACCTTTCACCTGGTCTTTTCCTTCTTCGATGCCGAGATGGCGGAAGGTGACATTTTCAAATTCAAGACCACGGTTATCGCTTCCGCGATTATCAAGGGTGAACATGATATAACCTTTGTTTGCCATGTAGATGTCCCAGCCGCGTGCACCGTTTTGCCAGCCACCGGTGACCATCTGTGCGTGCGGACCGCCATATACATAGATGATGGTGGGGTATTTCTTTGCCGGGTCGAAGTCTGCGGGTTTCACAAGGCGGTAGTAGAGGTCGGTCACGCCGTCGGCCGCCTTGATGGTACCGGTTTCTATATTTGGCATAGTGAAGCCCTTGAACGGATCTTCTGCTGTAAGCAGTGTATATTCCCGATGTTTTTTCGGGTTGGCAGACATTATCTTTATGCTACGGGGGCAAGTGGGCGAAGAAGATTTGTCAATGAGATACGTACCCATAAAGCCGGATAGCTGTGCCGAATGAATTCCTTCAGAGTTTCCTAAAAGGCTTCGTTTACAGTCCTTCAGACTGACAGAGTAAATATTGCTTTGTAGAGGAGAAGTTTCGGTACTCTGAATAATGACGTGCTGCGTCTGCCGGTTGAATCCTAATACTTGTTGTACCAACCATTCGCCTTGGGTCAGTTGCTTCAGCAATTCTCCTTTTACATTGTATAGATAGAGATGATTGAATCCGTCACGCTGGCTTTGGTAGATAAACTTGTTGTTGTCCCATGGCAGGAATACGATGGGGTGTTGAGGTTCTACGTATTTGGGATGCGTTTCCTCAAAGAGAGTAGCCATTAATTCACCGGTCTCGGTGTTGTATTGGCATAGTTTGGCATGATTCTGGTCGCGGTTCAATTCGATAAGATAGATGCTTTTGGCATCCGGAGCCCAACTGATATTGGTGAAATAACGGTCTGTGGGATCACCTGTGTTCAGATAGACCGTTTTCTGTGTTTCGGTGTTATAGATGCCTACCGTTACTTTATGGCTTGTCATGCCTGCCATAGGGTAACGTACATTATTCAGTTCACCTATGCGTGCTGTGATGTCTACCAATGGATATTGTGTTACCATGCTCTCATCCATCCGGTAGAAAGCGAGCAGGTTTCCCTGGGGACTCCAATAGGTACCTTTGTTGATACCAAATTCATTGCGGTGTACGCTTTGGCCGCATACGATACCTTCAGCTTCGGTGGTTACCTGACGAGTTTGTCCGTCATTGGTCATTACGTAGAGATTGTTGTTGAGTGTATAGGCCAAGTGGCGGCTCACTTCGTTCCAATCTTCATTGGCAGCTTGGGCGGGACACGGTTGGTTCCAAATTAACTCTTTCTTTTTCCAGTCGATAAGTACGCGGTATTTACCGGTGTTCAGCAAAAGGAGTGGGTCTACTTGGAGCAGAATTCCAATAACAGCACTGTGGGGAGTATTGATGGTCTTTGCGGAGTAGAAGTTACGCAACTTTCCTAACTCTTTTTCTGCCAATAGCTTATTGGCCTCTTTCAGGGTAATGACTGTGAAATTTTCTCCTGCTTTTGCTCCTACTCCATTTACTGCCCAAATGCCTTTTATACTGTCGATACCCAATTCTAAGCATGCGGCATCACCATACCACTGATACCATTTGTTTTCAGCAATGCGATACGTTTCTCCGCCAGGAAGTAAATCTTCCAGCGTTGGTTTCTTTAAATCTTGTGCCATAACGTTTGTTGCAAAGAGAGTGGGTAACGCCAATAGCGCTATTCCCATCCATTTACAGATTATCTTCATGTTCATAGTCATTTATTGTCATTCTCTTTTCTGAATCCTTTTATTTCTATTCTGCCCATCGGAGTGCTTTTCACTTGTATTGCAGCACTCAGCTTTGCGAAGGCGGAGAAGAGCTCGTCGAATTGTTTCTCGTAACTGTCTCTGTCGGAGGTGACGTCTTCTTCCAGGTATTCAATGCGTTCTCTTAGTTCGTCAAGTTCTTTCTTTGGGGCGTGGGAGAGAAGATATTGTCGCATACGGACGAAGGCGCGCATGATGTTGATGTTGACTTCGATGGCTTTGGGACTCCGGAGGATGCCGGAAAGCATGGCGACGCCTTGTTCGGTGAAGGCGAAAGGGGAGTAGCGGGTACCGCCTTTGTTTGAGGTTGCAATTTGCAACCTCAAACTGGAAATCAGACAGTTAACTTCTTCGTTTGATAATTGGAACATAAAATCTTCAGGAAATCGCTCTGCATTTCTTCTTACCATTTGTTTGAGGTATTTTGTTTCTACCTCATACATCTCCGCCAAATCAAAGTCCAGCATCACCTTCTGACCTCTGATTTCGTATATCTTATTCTCTATAATAATTAGATCATCCATTTATGCCTTGTCCTTTTAAGGTCGCAAATTGCGACCTTATATTGTCTACCAATAAGTTATCTTCTACTTCCCTGACTTGAACTCCCAATTTGGAATATCAAGTTGATACTTGTAACTTATCTCTTTTATGTTTTGTCAGTTTGAGGTCACAAATTGTGACCTCAAACTGTTTATCAGCAACTTACTCCCCGTCTTCCCTCTTTCTCGGCTTAAACTCCCTTTTCGGCTTAAACTCTCCGCTTCCTCCCGGACGGCGTTCCCTGTCGAACGGTTTCCGTTCCCGGTCTCCATCCTTGCGGAACTCCCTCGGCTTGAACTCACCTCTCGGCCTATCTTCTTTTGAACCAAACTCACGGGGTTTGCTGTCTCTTGGTCTGAACTCCCTCGGTCTGTCGTCTCTGGATTTGAATTCGCCCGGTTTACGAGATTCTCTTGGTTTGAAATCCCGTCCTTCTCCCCTCGGTTTGAATTCTCTCGGTTCTCTAGACTTGAAGCCGGATTCTTCGTTTTCGCCTTCGCCCTCACCTTCCTGCTTCTTGAACTCCTTATACTTTCCGTCGAAAATCTCGTATTTACGGAATTCACATTCCAGTGCACCGTTGAACAAAGGTATCTTGGCGGTCGGTTTCAGTCCTATCTGGTCGAAGCACTCTTCACGGTAAGAAAGCACCCATGCCGTGTTTCCGATGAAAGCATGTTTCAGGCGTTCGCCTATCATCTGATACAATCCCAGCAGGTTGTTGGTAGAGATACGTTCTCCATAAGGCGGGTTGGTGATGATCATTGATTTCTCCGCGGGTTGCTCAAATTGCTGGAACGGCTGTAACTTCAAGACAATATCTTTCGATACACCTGCCGCTTTCACATTGTGTGTAGCTATTTCATTAGCTTGCGGGTTATTGTCGTAGCCATATATCTTATGCGTAAATTCGCGTTCTTGACTATCGTCATTGTAAATCATGTCGAACAAATCCTGATCGAAGTCATTCCACTTCTCAAAAGCGAATTCCTTGCGGAACACTCCCGGAGCAATGTTGCGTGCAATCAGTGCCGCTTCAATGGGAATTGTACCCGAACCACACATCGGGTCTATTAAGTCACATTCCCCTTTCCATCCTGTCATCAATATCATTCCGGCAGCCAGTACCTCGTTTAGCGGAGCTTCTACCGCTTCCTGGCGATACCCGCGGCGGTGCAGTGACTCGCCCGATGAGTCGAGAGAGAGCGTACAAGTGGTCTGTGCAATGTGTATATTCAGCAATACATCCGGTTTGTTGATGCGTACGGACGGGCGTTTGTTAAACTTATCACGGAAATAGTCCACAATGGCATCTTTTACTTTGTAAGAAACGAACTTGGAATGGCGGAACTCTTCGCTGAATACAACGGCATCTACGGCAAAGGTTTTTTCTACATTCAGGATCTCTTCCCAGCAGATAGCTTTGATTTGGTCATACACTTCATCGGCGTTCTTGGCAGTGAAGCTTTTGATTGGTTTTAGAATACGTATTGCTGTACGCAGGCAGAAGTTTGCTTTGTACATCATTTCCTTGTCTCCACTGAAAGACACCATGCGTCGGCCTATTTCTATGTCGTTTGCTCCTAATGCAGTCAGTTCTTGTGCCAGTACTTCTTCCAGTCCTTGGAAGGTTTTGGCAATCATTTGAAAGGATTCCATTTATTTGTTTTTGATTTTACGATTTACAATTTGATGGCTGAAGTTGTTGCAACTTCTTCTATCTTGTTGTTTTTCTTTATAATTATATATTCAATTTCTCTCTCTTCTGAAACACTTGTACTTTCCGTATGCAACACTTGTGTGGCTTTTCTGAAATACTTGTGTCGTTCTGCCGGAACACTTGTGTCCTGCAAACGGGTTGCTTTGACCTGCGCGGCGGTTATTTTTTTGCTTTAGTCTGTACAATTCTCGCTCCTGGCGGCACATTTTCCGTTACCCAGATATTACCGCCTACTGTGGCACCCTGTCCGATGGTGATGCGTCCCAGGATGGTGGCATTGGAATAGACGATAACATTGTCTTCCAATATCGGATGGCGTGGAATACCTTTGATCGGCTTGCCGTCAGCATCCAGTGGGAAACTCTTGGCACCCAGCGTCACTCCCTGATACAGTTTCACATTATTGCCGATAATGCATGTTTCACCAATTACCACACCTGTTCCGTGGTCTATGGTGAAGTGGCTGCCGATGACGGCACCCGGGTGGATATCTATTCCCGTCTCGCTATGGGCCATTTCGGTGATAATGCGGGGAATGAGAGGAACACCGAGCCTCAGCAGTTCGTGCGCAATACGGTAATTGCTGATGGCGCGTATGGCTGGGTAGCAACTGATTACTTCTCCGAAACTATGTGCGGCAGGGTCTCCATTGTAAGCAGCCGCTACATCCGTAGCCAGTACACGGCGCATTTCCGGCAGGTGGCTGATGAACTTGGCGGCAATCAGCGCAGCTTCTTCACGTTGGAGTTCGGTGCAGCAACTGCATTCGCCGTCGCCGGTAAAGCAAAGACCTGCAAGCACTTGCTCGGTCAGTAAGTCGAACAAACGTTCAACATTCACTCCGATGTGGTACTTTACGGTACGACTGTTGACTGTGGAATTACCGAAATAACCGGGGAAAAGTATGGCACGCGACAGCTCTACGATGTCATGCAACGCTTTGGCCGAAGGCAATGGATTACCGTCCGTGTGCTGATGAAACAGTCCTCTGTAAGACGAACTTTCCGATAGTTCATCGACTGCCTGTGTCAAAATGTGAGTAAAGTTCAATGGACTCATTGGGATATCCTTTTATAATAAGGTGGGCACAAAGGTAACTATTCTCAGCGAAAATCCCTCATTTATAGTATGAAAATCCCACAAATATGGTATTTCTTGTGAACCGTTATCTCGCTATCTTTGTACTTTATAAAGAAGAGTATAAATTAAAACCCAATAAGTTATGAAAAAGATAGCAAAACAGCTCACTGATCTTGTGGGCAACACTCCCTTGCTGGAGCTGAGCAATTACAATAAAGCGGAAGGTTTAAAAGCCCGTCTGATCGTGAAACTGGAGTCATTTAACCCTGCCGGAAGTGTGAAAGACCGCGTGGCATTGGCGATGATTGAAGATGCGGAAGCTTCAGGTTTACTGAACCCCGGAGCCACTATTATAGAACCTACGAGTGGAAACACCGGAATCGGGCTTGCATTTGTAGCTGCTGCAAAAGGTTATAAACTGATTCTTACGATGCCCGACACCATGAGTGTAGAACGCCGTAACCTGCTGAAAGCCCTTGGTGCCGAACTGGTGCTTACACCGGGTGCCAATGGTATGAAGGGTGCCATAGTCCGTGCTGAAGAACTGAAAGCTGCTACTCCGGGTGCGGTAATTCTTCAGCAGTTTGATAACCCTGCAAACCCTGCCATGCACGAACGTACTACGGGACAGGAAATCTGGAGGGATACGGAAGGTGTTGTTGATATTTTTGTAGCCGGTGTCGGTACCGGTGGAACCGTTAGCGGTGTAGGTGCCGCCCTGAAGAAGCATAATCCGGGGGTGAAGGTGGTGGCAGTGGAACCTACCGATTCTCCCGTACTTTCGGGAGGTGCACCGGGAGCACATAAGATACAGGGGATCGGTGCCGGTTTTGTTCCTAAGAACTACAATCCGGCAGTAGTAGATGAAATTCTGCAGGTGACGAATGATGATGCTATTCGTGCGGGTCGTGAATTGGCTAAGTTGGAAGGTTTGTTGGTAGGAATTTCGTCCGGAGCAGCAGTCAGTGCAGCTACCCGTCTGGCACTTCTTCCTGAAAACGTAGGAAAAACAATAGTCGTATTATTGCCGGATACAGGCGAACGTTATCTTTCGACGTTGCTGTATGCGTTCGAAGAATATCCGCTGTAAGATGTCTGACGGATTCTTTTAATGAAAATCTGTTGGATATTTGTTATCGGATTTCGGAGTGAAGAAGTATTCTGATTGAAAATGTCGTACAGACTGAATTTGGAATGGTATAGATAAATATTTCTTTTATGTCCTTTAGAAGTGCCTGTGGCCCTACTTTGGTAGGGCTACACCTTTTACCCCGGATAGCTACACCATTTCGTGGTGATGGCTACACCTTTAGGACGAAAGGGTGTAGCCCTGCTGGAGGGATTGTTCTGGAGGGTAGAATGGAATGATTATTATTTGACAATAAGGCTTTCTATCTTGGTGAGCTAGAACCAGACATTATATGGATAGTCTGATTGAAGACCCGAACGGGAATTCCGTTTGTTGTTCTTTAAATGTTCGGAGCATCAAGATTGATAAATAATCTCCACTTCTACTAAATATTTAAGTAAGAGGTAGGGATATATTTAGAACCGTGGATTGAAAACACTATGATTAGGTTTAGCCGAATCTACTTCATAGTGTATTATCTGCTCTCATTGCAGGAGTATCTGTTATATTTTAAGCGTATTATTAATTTACTAACGATGTTTTTTTTATTATAAATAGCAGTGATGAAATAGTAATAACTTCTGCAATTATATTAGGTAAAAAAATGAAGCTAAACATTGTGTCATAATGTGGATTCCAGATAATATGAATAATAGATGTTATTATTATAGAAGATATAATTTGCAAAATAGCATATAACAATATTTTTATTTTTTTTCAATCTCAGTTTTTGTAATATCATAATAAAGAAAAGCGTACCAATTATAAAGGATATTGATCCCAAATATAATTCAAGTGAAATTAATTCTGTTATTGAAATATTATGTTCCATAATCTTTATTTAGTTGGTTCATATCTAATAGTGCTAAATTTATTTTGATATTCTTTTACTATACTATTGGGTCTAGGGTCAATGATTGTGGGTGATTTCTTTTTGACTTCTGGGTCTTGTTTTAGTACATCTGTAGCAAAAGTACCACAATTATTGCTTGTTAACGAATATTTTTCTCTCTTAGGGTTGGAATTTTCCTTTTTCTTTGATTCCGTATAATTTTTCATTTCTTGAAATTTATCGCTTTTGATGTAGGCTCCTTCAATTTTTCCACCATGACCAGCTTTATCAGAGATTACCCTTAAAGTATTATTTAAGGATTTTTCTGTTGGAGTTCCATCTTTTCCAATTACTATATCCGGAATGGGAATAGTTCTTACAGTACCTCTCCCTTCTGGATCATATCTCCCATATTCGTAATATTTTGTAACGCCTTGTTTGTTGATTAATAAAACTCCGGCATGGCCTAAATTTCCAATTTTCCCTATTGGAGTAGATATTTTGTAATCAGGAAAAGCAATGTATACACCATCTTTGCCATCTGGATCGATTACATTGATCGGGTTATCAAAACAATAGGTGTATAATGAAATATTAAAATGTTTCTCCGCCAGCGGATCAACCCATGCCATCTTCCCAGCGCCGCATCATACATCCTCGCCCCATAATCATGCGATGTATCTGGTGTCATTTTGCATTGACGGCGACGAATACTTGTCAGTGAAGTATGTGAACCGTTCCGATGTGGAAGGTTGCATCAAGCTGGTGAGCTACAATCCGCATCATGACCCGATGGATATTCCACTCGCATCCATACAGGCGATGGCGATTGTCAAGTTTTCCATCAGAAGGAATATGATGATGTAAGTGCGCGCGGGTGTTCGCGTGCGTACGAGAGGGGCGTAAACCTATACTTCGCTAGGTCGAAGCCCGAAGGATCTGCAAGTCATCTTGTCTACCTTGATCTCCCATATTTTCACATTGCGCACGGCAGGTTCGCTATACTTGAACTCGTAGTCGACGTATTGCTGCATGATGATGTCGAGTATACGTCGCTTTTCATCCATATCCTCTATGAAACGGACGTTTCCGTGGCACATCACGCTACGCGACTTCATGCTGTAACTGCATGCCACTTGGCGATGCATATATACCAGTTCGTGCCCTTCGCAGAAGGTGATACAAACGCGCGGGTGGTGTTCTGCCATCGTCACTTTGCCGCCTTCGGGACCGGAATGCAGATAGATGATACCGTCCCGGTAAGCAAAGTTCATGGGGATTACATAGGGATTGCCTTCCGAATCGGTGATACCTACCGTACAGTAAGGGCATTTGCGGATAATTGCTTCAATCTCAGCTGGGTCGGTGATTGCGATTGTCTTCATAGGGCTGAATAAGTGTTTTTTATTTGGTGCAAAGATATAAAAACTGCTCTACAATGGAAAATCATTTTCCGTTGTAGAGCAGAGTTATTATATTATCGGCTTTGTTGGAATTACCAACCCGAATTTTGTTCTATTACAGCTCCGGTGTTCGTATCGATCACTGTCTGTGGTATCGGGAAGAGGTTCCACTTCGTAACTTGAGCTTTGTCCGATTTGAAATATCCGCCCCAGAAAGGCTGGTCTGCAATATACATTGCATGGTTGTTAAGACTCTCGATTCCTTCATTTCCCATGCGGAGTAAAGTTGCCCATCTTCTTTCTTCACCGAATAACTCACGCACCCGTTCATCGAGGATGTATTGCAGTGTTATTTCGTCTGCTGTAGCCAGTTTTGTACATTGTGCACGGTTTCTCAGTTTGTTGATGTCGGTAGCAGCGGCGCCTTTGTCACCTGCACGCAAATTGGCTTCGGCGCGTAGCAGCAGAGTTTCTGCCGAACGGTGTGCATACTGGTCGCAATACATGTTAGAGCGGTTACCGCCGTCGGCCAGATCATCATATCCCCAGTCGTCGATTGGAGCAAGTTTAGTCCAGACAGGGAAGAACTCTGTTATCTTCTGAGTATTGTAATCCAGCATTTCGTAAGGAACCGGTTTACCGTACATGCTATGCTTCGTATCCATGCACACAAACTGGCGGCGGATGTTGCAGGGTGCATTGCGTATATCATCTTCGTAATCGCCTTCCCAAACGTCACTAATAACATAAGTAGTAGGAGCCATATTGGCTACACCGCGTCCACCTACGTAGGCTGATACGTTTCCGCCCGGATATACGCTTTCGTCGATATTGCCAGCCCACGGTCCGGCTGCTGCACCGTTTTCGGCATATTCAGTCTTCCACACTACGTCACGAAGAACGGGAGACATTTCACGGGGATAACCTACAAAGTTGTTTCCGCCATATTCGTGATACACCGTATAATCGTTCTGCAAAGTCCACAGTGCTTCCGTATTTCCTTCAGCATAATCGTAGTTTCCTTGCTGGAAGAGGTCGAAGAATACATTACCATCTTCATAGTAGGCAGCTATGCCATTTTTCGTTGTTCCCCCTCCCGGGATGCTGCGTGTACCGAAACGCTCTGTCATCAACGGATGTAGTGCCATTACTTTGTCGGCATATTCGATGGATTTCCGTAGGCATTCGGTGTCATTGCTCTTGATGGTAGCCAGTGCCAGATAGGCTTCGGCCAGGAAATGGTAAGCGACTCCCTTTGACACGCGTCCGGCTTCCGATGGATAGTCGGGCAGTGCTGCTGCCGCAGCTTCCAGGTCGGTAATAGCGAAGTTATACGTCTCTTCGCGGCTGGAACGTACAAAGTCCAGTTTCAATGTCTGATAGAATTGATCTACCAGGGGAACTCCACCAAACAACTCACCCATTGTCAGGTAACCGTAGCCACGGAAGAACATGATTTCACCATAGGCTTCACTACGCTGTGCTTCACTCTCCCAGGGCATACCTTCTTTATTGTAACCTTCCAGTGATTGGTTGGCATAATTCACCATTTGGAACATGGCATCATAAATTTTATTGGAACTGCTGTTGGTGCTCGACCAGTTGGCGAAGTTACAGTAACCGTTACCCGTGCTGCGGAAATAGGGGGTATCCAGCACATCAGTACCCAGTCCTTTCAGGAAGTAGTCTTGTTGATACCAGTAGCGGATGTGGATGTACAAGTTAGTGATACAAGCCTTCACCTGGTCAATCGTTTCGTACGAGTTGTCGGTGGTGTAGATTGTCTTCGGCTTTTCCGTTAGGAAGCCTTCATCGTCACAAGACGTCGTCATGCCAAGCATGGAAGCTGCGGCAGCTATGAATATGTATTTTTTTGTTTTCATCTTTAGTGTTTTTAATAGAGTTAGAACGTTAAATTCAGACCAAACGAAACGGTACGCGACAACGGGTATCCGTAAGTGTAACCGCTACCTAATGTTTGTTGAACTTCAGGGTCACCGCCTTCCCATCCGGAGATGGTGAAAAGGTTCTTGCAAGCCATGTAAACCTTCAGATTCCCGATACCTGCTTTCTGTACCCAAGGCTGGCGGAAAGTATAGGACAGGCTGAGGTCTTGCAGACGCACGAAGCCATATCCTTGTAGCGGAGTGTAGCGTCCGTCGGTATAGTTGATACGCGGATATTTGTTACTCTTGTTTTCGGGAGTCCACCAGCCGTGGTTGAAGTTATTGTCACCCTGTACGTCGGAAGAAGTACGGAAAGCGTAGTAGTTTACAGCTTGTCCGTAGCCGTTTCCACCGAAGATGCCGGTGAACAACATATAAAGTTCGAAGTCCTTGTAGCGGAATGTATTGCCAAAGCTCATGCGGAAGTTTTCTTTTTTGTATCCCAGGATGGTACGGTCGTCGGCTGTAATTTTACCGTCTTCGCTACCGTCCAGGTTGGCAAACTTCACGTCACCCGGTTCTGCACCGTTGGCTGCCATATATTCTGTATCTTCTTCTTGTACAATACCAATGTTCTTGTAACCATAGATAGCACCCAATGACTTACCCAGGAACAGGGAGTTCGTAATATCGTCCTGACCGTCTCCGTAGAGTTCTTTCAGCTTGTTGCGGTTCATATAGAAAGTCAGTGTGGAACCCCAGTTGAAGTCTTTTGTCTGGATGTTGGTAGTATTCAGGTTAACTTCGATACCCCAGTTGTTTACCTGTCCCATGGTGGCTTTCATGCTGGTCAGACCATTGATCATAACCGGAATGTTACGGTTGAATATCTGGTTGGTGGTCTTGGAGAAGTATCCGTCGAATTCCAGGCGGATGCGGTTGTCGATTAATCCCAGGTCGAAGCCGTAGTTGAATGATTCGGTTTCTTCCCATCCCAGGTCGGAGTTACCCATCGAGGTGATGCGCTGTCCCCAGCTTACTAATGAAGTGTTACCGAACGGATAGCTGTAACCTCCTGACTGTCCCAATGTGATTTTGGAAAGTGTTTCGTAAGGAGAAAGGCTTTGGTTACCATTCTTACCCCAGGATGCTTTCAACTTCAGGTAGCTGATGGCTTTAATATTCTTCATGAAAGCCTCGTTGGATGCTGTCCATGCCAGACCTACTGCCGGGAAAGTACCCCATTTGTGGTTTGCACCGAAGACACTGGAACCGTCACGGCGTACGGAAATACTCAGGTGGTATGTATCGTTGTAGTTGTAGTTGGCACGTCCCAGATAACCTACGTTGGTGTGGCGTGTATAGTTCAGACCGTTGATCTTCTGTGTGGTTGCCAGGTTCAGTCCGTCGTAACTGAGGTTGGTGTTACCCAGTGCGGCAAAGTCGGAACCGTCGAAACGACGGTAGCTGTACTCGTAAGAGTCACGCGTATATACATAAGTCAGGTCTACATAGTGCTTACCGAATTGGCGCTGCCAGTTTACTATATTGTCTAATACCCATGATGTGTTCTTTGTGCGTGCGCTGTAACCGTTTGCTGAGGCCAAGTAATTGGCTACAGTAGAGGCGGAATAGCGGTCGTCGCTGGAACCTTCTTTTACGTAATATCCTTCATGCGTAAAGTAATCGCGTTCGATGTTTTCTACGGAATAGCTACCGTTCAGGCGGTAAGTCAAACCTTCTACCCAGGGACATTTCACCAATACGTGTCCTTTCATGGAGGTAGTGGCATACGTGTCATGGTCGTCGATAGTACCGCTCTCTACATTCCACATCGGATTGATACGGTAAATACCCTCATTACAGGGGAATTTCTCCAATCCACCGCCATCGGCACGTTCGGCACGACCGTAAGGGCTCAGACGGATGGCTTGGTAGAGGTCGTATACGCTGGTTCCGGAATAGTCGTTGTAGGTGTAGTTTACCTGTCCGCCTAATTGCAACCAGTCTGTGATGTCCGATTGCAAGCGTGCTGTCAGGGCGGTGCGGTCGTAATCGTCTCCTTTCACAACTCCTTGCTGGTCGGTGTATGTACCGGACAGATAGTAATTAATCTTCTCCGTAGCTCCCGAAACAGAAGCTGAGTAGTTCTGCATCAATCCGGTGCGGGTACAATAGTCGTACCAGTCGATGGTATTTCCGTTTTTGTAGTTTTCGTATTCGAACTCTCGCATCCATGTAGGATCGGCGTCCTCTGCCAGACCACTCAACAGGTTTACTTTCTTTACATAATCTTCGGGACTTAACAAGTCCGGTTTTGCTGCTGCTGTAGAGAAAGCCCAGGAAGTATTGACGTTGATGACGGGTTTACCCAACTTTCCTTTCTTGGTAGTGATCATAATTACACCATTGGCAGCTTGCGAACCGTAAGCTGCGAGTGAAGTAGCATCTTTCAGGATACTCATGCTTTCGATAGTTGTCGGATCGATGTCGCGGAAGCTTCCCATATAGATCACACCGTCCATTACGATCAGCGGAGTAGAACCACCATTTACTGATTTCTGACCACGAACCTGCAATGAAGGTGCCTGTCCGGCTCCTTGTTGCTGCGATACCGTGATACCGGTAGCCGTACCACGCAGAATGTCCATTGCATTGGAGGTAGGCATCAGTGCCAGCGGAGTTTCCGAGGCTTTTACGGTAGAAACCGAACCTGTAAAGTTCTTGCGCTTGGTAGTACCATAACCTACCACTACTACTTCATCCAGCATCTCGGCATCTTCTTTCAGTTGTATGTCCATTACTTTTCCGGCAACAACAGGTAATTCCTGTGTCTGATAACCGATGTACGAAATAACTAATGTTGCGTTGGGAGTGACACTTAGGGTGAATTTACCATCCAAATCAGTGATTGTGCCGTTCGATGTGCCTTTTTCCAATACGCTGGCACCGATAATGGCTTCTCCTGTTGCATCCTTGATAATACCTGTGACGGTTTGTTTCTGTTGCTGAACTGCATGTACGGAAGTTACACTGTCTTCAGCCATTACTGCGAGGGGCTGAGCTGCGATGAAACCAGTGCAAAGCAATAAGGCTGTGAGGACCTTCCGGTTTCTTTTGAACGAGTTTTCTTTCATCGTTTTTCTTTTTTTATTAGACCAAATAAGGTGATTAAATTAGTAATCCGGATAAATCGGCTCCTTCAATGAGAGGCCGGTTACCTAAAAAACTTGGAGAATTTCTTCTTTTCATTAATATTAGATTTTTTAGTTTTTATACTTTTGTCATTGCAAAATTAGATGCTAAATGGAAAGCCATAGATAGAAAAATAGGCAAGTAGAATACAAAAATCGTTCAAGACGAATTATTGGTTGGTTTATGTTGAATTTTTAGTGCATCTTTGGGACTACTTCGTAAGGAACTATATACAGGTTCCAGGCTATTACTTTTAAAATAAAACAGATTCAAATGAAGAACACTCTACTATTTCTGGGGCTGATTATTCTTTTGGTTGCAAAATCAGAAGCACAACCCTATACGATTAAAAGACTGGGGGTAGAAGACGGGCTGTCCAGTAATTACGTGGTGGGGATTACCCAGGATAAACAAGGATGCATGTGGTTTGCCACCGAGGGCGGGCTGAATAAATTCGATGGCAGGCAGTTTACGGTTTATAAAAAATATACCTCGAAGCTGAGTGCCAATGAACTGAACTGTGTGTGTGCCGATCCGCGCGACAATAAAGTGTGGATAGGTACCCAACGTGAAGGCCTGTGTGTGTTCGATTGTGATGCGGATACGTTCACTGTATACAGGGCGGGAGATGGCACTATTGCAACCAATGATATTACCAATATCATCCCTTCCTTCGACAAAAAAGGGTTGTGGATTACCACCTATCATGTAGGTATCCATTATTATGATATCGAAACCGGGAAATTCACTCATTACTATGAACACAATGTGAAAGGACTGGGCGGATTGAAAAACTATATAGCCTGTGATGACGGTCGGGGAAATCTGTATGTCGGGCATGATGGCAAGGGGATGAGTGTCATTTCATTAAAGGATCATACAATAAAAAGGTATCAGCACGTTTCCGATGATCCGGATAGCCTTCCGGGAGGACTTGTCGTTGCCTTGTGTGTAGATGAACAAAGAAATATATGGGTAGGTACGAATAAAGGACTCTCCATCTTTAATCCTGCAACCGAAAAGTTCACCACTTTCAGGCATATTCCGGGCGATGAGAACTCGTTGCTTTCCAATCAGGTGCTGGATATAAAACAGATGAGGGACGGACGGTTGTGGATCTGTACCAATATGGGTGGTGTCAGTATACTTGATATGCAACAGAATGCATTTACTTCACCAACCCATATACATTTTCAGAATATACCTGCTACCAATGATGTGCACGGCTTGTCGGGACCTAATGCCAGATGTGCTTTTCAAGATAGCTTCGGGAATATTTGGCTGGGGAATTACCGGGGAGGAGTCGATTTTATAAGTTATGCACAGCCCATTTTTAATATGTTGCCCTACACAGTGGAAAGAGACGGTAAACAGAGTAGTAAACAAGTTTGGGGATTGTTTGCAAAAGATGATAAAGTATTGGTTGGGGGCGAAGGTGAGTTTGCTGTTTTTCAGAAGAATAAGCTGATAGATACTTTCTTATTGCGTTCTTATCAGACTCAATCCAATACTCATATTAATATTATATACAAAGATTCTCAGGACCGGTTGTGGATGGGGACTTATCTGAACGGTATTCTTCTGTATGATCTGCAAAACAAGAAAATGACCCGTATCGGTAAAACGTCTCACGAGGAAACCCTGAATGTTCATTGTTTCTATGAAGATAAAAACGGGAGTATCTGGGTTGGGACGGAGAGCGGACTTTATATCTATGAAAACGGAAAGCTGGAAGTGGCAGGTTTCATTCAAAGTCAGCTGCCGGATACAAAGATACATGGTATCTTGAGGGATAAAGAAGATAAACTGTGGATAGGAACATTCGGCAAAGGTGTTTCGGTATTCGATCCGAACAATAAGCTTATATATAATTTCGTAGTTGAAAATGGTTTCTGTTCGAATGCCGTCAACCATATGATGCAGGATTCCCGACAAAGGATATTAGTTGCTACGCGTGAGGGAGTGGCAATTTTCCATGATACGGCCAATCCGGACGAGTATGAAGTCTTTAAAGAACGGAATGGCTTGGAAAACAGTCAGGTGCGTGCTATTACTGAGGATAAGCTTCATCAAATATGGATCAGTACGAATGGTGGAGTCTCCCGACTGGATGAGGCGAAGAAGGTATTTTATAATTATAGCCATCACGACGGAGTACCTATGGGTGATTTTATGAATGGATCTACCTGCATGACTTCTGATGGCACCATGTATTTTGGTTCACAGAATGGTGCGTGTTATTTTAATCCCAAGGATATTCCTACTAACCGTGAGGTATCTTCTATTGTCATTACCCGTTTTTGTACGTATCACCGTATGAAAGAGAGTCATGACGAGGAATTGCCGATGCCTATTGCTGATGGGGAGATAAATTTACCGTATAATCAGAATACATTCAAGATATCTTTCAATGTGCTGGACTATACCCAAAGCCCGCAAGTAGAATTTACTTATATGCTGGAGGGGTTAGAAAAAGCCTGGTATAACACGCAAGGAGAGAATCAGGTAACTTTTCGTAATATTTCTCCCGGTACGTATGTCTTTAAAGTAAAGACACGTATTCGCAACCAGGAATGGGATGAGAAAGAGGCTTCGCTGGTGATTCATATACAGCCACCGTTTTGGCTCACATGGTATGCCAAACTGGTTTATGTATTGCTCTTTGTCCTGGCTCTCTATGGATTACTTCATTTCTATAAGCATAAGATAGACTTGGAAAGTTCATTGGATCTGGAACGCAGAAAAAGTCAGAATGACTTGGAACTGAACAATGAAAGGCTGCGTTTCTATACTAATATTACGCACGAGTTGCGTACACCGCTAACGCTGATTCTGGGACCATTGGAAGATCTGTTGAGTGATGGTACCCTATCTCCCAAGCATGCCAATAAGATCAGTATCATCCACGATAGTGCTACCCGCCTGCTGAATCTAATCAATCGTATTCTGGAGTTCCGTAAAACAGAGACTCAAAACCGGAAACTGGCAGTGGCAAGGGGAAATCTGGCACAACTGGTACAGGAAATCGGGCTGCGTTATAAAGAGCTGAATCCCAACAATAAGGTGGCTTATCATATTCATATTGAAACCGAAGATGCCGAGCTGTTCTATGATGCGGATATGGTCACTATCATATTGGATAATCTATTGAGTAATGCCGTCAAATATACTTCGGAAGGAGAGATAACACTGACCTTGCGTTCGGTAGAGGAAATGCAGATAAAATATACGGAAATCAGTGTGAAAGATACCGGGCATGGTATCGAGCCGGAAGCATTACCGCATATCTTCGACCGTTATTATCAGGCTAAAAGTAAGTTTCAGGCATCAGGTTCAGGTATTGGTCTGGCACTGGTGAAAGGACTTACCGATTTGCACGAAGGTATGCTGAAGGTGGGAAGTACACCAGAAGTGGGAACCACATTTATCTTGCGTTTGTTGACGGAGAATACTTATCCTAATGCAATTCATGTGGAGAGCAAGGTGAAAAAACTGCCCATTCCAACGGAGGATATGGGCGGAATGGATCCTGCTTTGGACGGATGTCCCATTGTGCTCGTGGTGGAGGATAACTCTGATATTCGTGAGTATATAAAAAGTTCGTTTGCTGATATTTATGAAGTGATTACTGCCAAAGATGGACAAGAAGGTTGGGAATTGACACAAGCGCGGATTCCGAATGTTATAGTATCGGACATCATGATGCCGATTATGGATGGAGTGGAACTTTGTAAGAAAGTAAAAGAGGATATGCGTACCAGTCATATTCCGGTTATCCTGCTGACGGCCAAGGATTCTTTGCATGACAAGGAGGAAGGCTATGCCTCGGGTGCGGATGCTTATCTGACGAAACCATTCAGTGCAAAACTGCTGCATAGCTGTATCAATAACTTGCTGGAAACACGCAAGAAGATTGCTTCGCAATTATTACTGGCCGATGTAAAGCCTGCTCAGGAACAAGCTGTAAGTTCACTGAACAGGCTGGATAATGAGTTTATGCAGAAAATTACGCAGATCATCGAGGAGAACATAGAGATGGAGAAGATGGATGTGGCTTTCATTGCAGATAAGATGTGTATGAGTCATTCTACCCTATATCGGAAGATTAAAGGTTTGGCAGATATGTCGGCCAATGAGTTTATTCGTAAGGTAAAGATGCGTAAAAGTGTGGAGATGTTGATATCTGGTGAATATACAATTTCAGAGATTTCCTATATGACGGGATTTAGTAGCGTGGCTTATTTCCGGCAATGTTTCAAGAATGAGTATGGGGTTTCACCTTCCGGATATGTAAAGCAGAAACAATAATAATGTATGAAGGCACGGATTCCGCACCTTCATACATTATTTAGATTATTTAGTCTACCAAAGCAAAGTCCAGTTGCTTCTTCTCCAGGTTGGCGCGTGCCACTTTAATCGTAATTGCATCTCCCAGACTATACGTGCGGTGCTTGCGGCGTCCACACAGACAGTAGTTCTTTTCGTCGAACTCATAGTAATCATCATCGAGGTCACGGATAGGTATCATACCTTCACATTTGTTTTCGTTCAACTCTACGTACAGCCCCCACTCCGTTACACCGGAGATTACACCGTCGAATATCTGTCCCAGACGTTCCGTCATAAACTCTACCTGTTTGTACTTCACAGAAGCACGTTCGGCATTGGCTGCAATTTGCTCCATGTTGCTGGAATGGTCGCAGAGATCTTCGTACTTAGTTTCGGAAACACTGCGTCCGCCAGCTAGGTATTTGGTGAGCAGGCGGTGTACCATCATATCCGGGAACCGGCGGATGGGGGAGGTGAAATGCGTATAGTAATCGAATGCCAATCCGTAGTGCCCGATGTTATGCGTGGAATAACGCGCTTTCTGCATGGCACGGATGGATACGGTTTCGATAAGGTTCTCTTCTTTCTTCCCTTGAATATCATCCAGTAAGTGGTTGATGGACTTGGATACATCCGTCTTCGTACCGCTGGTACGTAGCTTGTAACCGAATCGGGCAATGAATTGCGCCAGGTTATCTAGCTTTTCCGGGTCCGGAAGATCGTGGATACGATAAGGGAATACCTTTGCTTTCTTGTTTTTCGGTACGCGGCCGATCTTCTCGGCTACGGTACGGTTGGCAAGCAGCATGAACTCCTCTACCAACTTATTGGCATCTTGGGACACTTTGAAGTAAACGCTGATGGGTTTGCCTTTTGCGTCTATCTCGAATTTCACTTCGTAGCGGTCGAAGTTGATGGCTCCGGAGACGAAACGTTTTTGACGTAATGCCTTGGCAATGGTATCTAGCATCAGGATTTCTTCCTTGAAGTCACCTTCTTTAGTCTCAATCACCTGTTGTGCTTCCTCGTAAGTAAAGCGGCGGTCAGACTTGATTACCGTATGTACCACGCGTGCATCCTTCACATCTCCTTTTTCATTGATCTCAAAGATGACCGAGTATGCCAGTTTCTCTTCATCGGGACGCAGGGAACAGATGAAGTTACAGAGGCGTTCGGGAAGCATCGGGATGGTACGGTCTACCAGATAAACAGATGTGGCACGCTTTTCAGCTTCCTTATCGATGATGCTGCCCTCGGTGACGTAGTGGGTGACATCAGCAATGTGTACACCTACTTCCCACAAGCCATCCTTTATTTTACGGATAGAGAGAGCATCGTCGAAGTCCTTGGCATCTTTCGGGTCGATGGTGAAAGTAGTTACATTCCGGAAGTCCTCGCGCTTGGCAATCTCTTCGACGGAAATCTCGGCTGGGATTCTGTCTGCAGCTTTTTCTACGGAAGAAGGGTAAACGTAAGGTAAACCAAACTCGGCGAGGATAGCGTGCATCTCCGTGGTATTGTCACCTGCTTTACCCAGGATGTCGATGACTTGCCCGATGGGGTTTTTGGCTTTGTCAGGCCATTCCACCACTTTCACGATGGCCTTATCACCTGTTTTCCCGCCTTTCAGCTTCTCTTTCGGGATAAAGATATCGTTGGCAAGTGTACGGTTTTCCGTTACGAGGAAAGCGTATGAACTGCCTACTTCCAATGTACCGACAAAGGTATCGTTGGCACGTTCCAGTATTTCGATAACTTCCCCTTCGGCTTCACGTCCACGACGTTTGGCATAGAAGGAGATGCGTACTTTGTCATTGTTCATAGCGTGTGCCGAGTTACGTTCGGCAACGAATATCGGATCGCCGCCACCTTCAGGAATGAAAGAGTTCTTTCCGTTGCTTTTACGTTGGAAAGTACCCACCATTTCTACGCCGTGGTTGTTCAGCTTATACTTGCTTTTATCCACTTCAGTGATATAGTCGTCCAACAACAGGTCACTCAGGATATCCCTGCATAACATCTTCAGGGGATGCGTGGTGAGATGAAGTTGTTCAAATATGTATTTCAGAGACAGTACTTCGTCGGGTTTTGAATGGAAAAAATCCATTAGCGCGGCGATGAGTTCTTTTTTCTTCATCCGTTTGCCGGCTTTCTTTTCTTTGTTCTTAGCCATATATTTAAAAGTTTTTAGTTACGAGCTACAGGTTACAAGTATAAAAACTGCTACATAAGCATCGAGCCGCATGGCAATTGTAGCCCGTAGCTTGTAACTTGTAGCTAACTCACGCCTACAAAGTAAACAAATAATTGTTATCACTCGTTCAATCTATCCCCAAAATATTCTTTGTTGGTAGAAAATAACCGGTAAATTGCAGAAACAAACGGATTTATGTACTATATTTGCAACGATTTATAAAAAAACGGCTGGATAATGGAACAAGCGTTGGACAAGCAAAACACTGAACGGGAAAAAGGAATTTACCGGGTGACTGTGATGGGTAGTATTGTAAATTTCCTCTTGCTTGTATTCAAATTCTTTGCCGCTTTCTTCGGTCATAGTGCTGCTATGCTGGCAGATGCGGTTCATTCATTGTCGGACTTTGTCACTGATATTATAGTGATTCTGTTTGTGCGTATATCTGCCAAGCCCGAGGATGAAAGCCACGATTACGGGCACGGAAAGTACGAGACATTGGCTACGGCTATTATCGGTATTCTGTTGCTGTTTGTGGGATTTGGTATTCTTTGGAGCGGTGTATCGTCCATTTATCGTTTCTTGCAGGGAGGTTCTTTGCAGGAACCGGGTATTCTGGCACTGGCAGCAGCGTTGATATCCATTGTTTCAAAGGAAGTTATTTATCGCTATACAGTATTTAAGGGAAAGAAATTGAACTCACAGGCAGTGATTGCCAATGCGTGGCATCACCGGAGTGATGCACTTTCTTCCATTGGCACAGCTATCGGTATTGGTGGCGCAATTTTGTTGGGTCCCCATTGGCGGGTACTCGATCCGATAGCGGCAGTGATAGTAAGCTTCTTTATTATGAAAGTCTCTATCCGGTTGCTCATACCTTGTGTAGATGAACTACTGGAGAAATCGTTGCCTGTCGAGGTGGAAAATCAGATACAGGAGACCATTCTGTCATTTCCCGGTGTCAGTTCACCGCATCATTTGCGTACACGTCGTATTGGGAGTTATTGTGCCATTGAAGTACATGTGCGTATGGATGGCAAGATTCCTTTGGAAGAGGCACACCGGACAGCGACGGAAATAGAGAACAAGCTAAAAGAGATGTTCGGTAGGGGTACACATGTGGGTATTCATGTCGAACCGTTGAAATAGTGATTCCTAATCGCACTAAATACATTTGTTTAACGTAAAGAGTGACAGGTGGAAAGTATATTAATTACAGGAGCCAGCGGATTTATCGGAAGTTTCATCGTGGAAGAAGCGTTGAAGCGGAAGTTTGGTGTGTGGGCGGGAATCCGTTCAAGCAGTAGCCGGAAGTATTTGCGAAACCGCAAAATACATATCCTTGAACTGGACTTTGCACATCCCAATGAACTGCGTGCCCAACTTTCCGGACACAAAGGAACGTATAATAAGTTTGATTATATCATCCATTGTGCCGGGGTAACCAAGTGCACCGATAAACGGGAATTCGACCGGGTGAATTATTTGCAGACGAAATATTTCGTTGATACTCTTCGCGAGCTGAACATGATACCGAAACAGTTTATTTATATCAGTACGCTGAGTGTGTTCGGTCCTGTTCATGAGAAAACTTACCAACCGATTACAGAGGAAGATTCGCCCCTGCCCAACACCGCTTACGGATTGAGCAAACTCAAAGCCGAGCTTTATTTACAAAGTATTCCCGGATTCCCCTATGTTATTTATCGCCCCACAGGAGTATATGGCCCGCGTGAAAAAGATTATTACCTGATGGCTAAGTCTATCAAGCAACATACGGATTTTGCGGTCGGTTTCCGCCGTCAGGATCTGACATTTATTTATGTGAAAGATATTGTGCAGGCTGTGTTCCTTGGTATCGAGAAGCGGGCATGTCGCCGTGCCTATTTCCTGGCAGACGGTCAGGTGTATCGTAGCCGTGCTTTTTCTGACTTGATCCGGAAAGAATTGGGTAATCCGTTTGTAATTCGGGTGATATGTCCGTTAATTGTGTTGAAAGTTGTATCTTTGCTCGCTGAATCCTGGGCAAAGTGGAACAAGATACCAAGTACGCTCAATTCTGATAAGTATAACATAATGAAACAACGCAATTGGCAATGTGACATTACCCCGGCTGTAAAAGAGTTGGGTTTTGCGCCCCAGTATAATCTGGAACAAGGCGTAAAGGAGACCGTTGCCTGGTATAAGAACGAGGGATGGCTTTAGATTTATTTAAAAAGGTAGAAACCCGGAAAGGGTTGTTTGCAGTCGAGAAGATAACACTTATATATAATCTGTTGACTTCTATTTTGATCTTGTTTCTTTTCCAGGAAATGGATCATCCTGTACAGATGTTGATTGATCGTGCTATGATTGCCGGCATGACATTCCTGTTGATGTATCTTTACCGGCTGGCACCCTGTAAGTTCTCTGCTTTTGTGCGTATTGCCATCCAGATGTCTCTGCTTTCATATTGGTACCCCGATACATTTGAGTTTAACCGGATATTCCCGAACCTCGACCATGTTTTTGCTTCGGCCGAACAGTGGCTGTTCAACGGACAACCGGCAGTATGGTTCTGTCTTCGTTTTCCGCAGATGTGGGTGAGTGAGCCGTTTAATATGGGGTATTTCTTCTACTATCCGATGATTCTGATTGTGGTGCTTTGGTACTTTATCTACCGTTTTCAGTATTTCGAAAAGTTATCATTCGTGCTGGTCACTTCGTTCTTTATCTATTATCTGATTTATATCTTTGTTCCGGTGGCAGGCCCGCAATTCTATTTTCCGGCTATCGGAGATGATAATGTGGCGCAAGGGGTGTTCCCTTCCATTGGAGATTACTTCAACCATAATCAGGAGTTGCTGCCCGGACCGGGATACGATCATGGGTTCTTCTACAATTTGGTAGAGGGGTCACAGCAAATTGGTGAGCGTCCTACGGCGGCTTTTCCCAGTTCACATGTGGGTATCTCCACGCTCTTGATGATTATGGCATGGCGTGGCAGTCGCCGGCTGTTTGCATGTCTGTTCCCATTCTATATACTGCTTTGCTGTGCCACGGTGTATATCCAGGCACATTATCTCATCGACTCGATTGTAGGGTTCATCTCAGCCTTCGGTCTGTATGTGGTGGTGACATGGATGTTTAAGAGATGGTTCGCACAGCCAATGTTCAAATAGTGCAAACAATATTTTTGCTATCTTTTTCTTACATCCTGCATTAATGCCTGTCGGGTGATACACTTTTCCGGATTGGAGCTGACCTGTACGTCGCCACGGTTATCCGTAGTCCGGTACCACCTGCATGACAATTCACCATCGGCTGTATTGCTGAGATACTCGGTCTTCACACGTTTGCCATTGTCGTGCCACTCCTCTCCCGGACCGTACTGTTCCAATACACGCTCTAGGGGCGAAGCCTTGTAAACAGGTTTTGAATACGCTTTGCCGTCGCCATAATTGGACGACAATCGGGAACGGGATTGGACGGTGCCATTGAAGAAGAATTTGAAAAAGACGACATCGTACAGATCATCGGCTTCGAAGGAAATCCAGAGGAATGGGCAAAGCAAACTGCGACTCTACACAGGCCAGAGAAACAATGGGAAAAAATGGCAAGAAACCGGTAGTACATTACGATTATCTATATATAGAATATAGAAAAAGAAAACAAACAATCCCTGTCTCTACAGTTATTTCAGAGAGACAGGGAAAATTTACGCCAATGAATATTAAATTCACCTTATATTAATTCCAGAATAATCATCATGACTACCATGGAATAACAATGTTATTTCGATGATAAATATCCATAAGTTCTTTTATATAAGAAAGTTTTTCTGAATCTGAAAAACAGCAACTACTCTTTTCAAAGAAAGAATATACAGATTTTAATGTCTGATACAAATCAGTATGACAATTCAGAAAAGTCTTAGTTTTCTTATCTAATAATAACAAATATGTATAACTATGTGATGCATATACTCCTATTCGATATATTCCACAACTGTCAGAATCGTTTAATGCATCTAATTTTAGCAATTCATAAGCATAATAAGAACATTTATCACCATCCCGCATTTCACCTGTACTAACCAAAAAGTCCTTTATTTCTTTATTTTCAAAGTCTTGTGCGAACAGATTATTTCCAATTGGAACAATCAGCGCAAGTAATATTGTTACAAATTTTATCATATACATTATTTTAGAATTTATTATGTTGATTGAATAATTCACGCAATGTATTGTTTTCAACTTCATTAGGAGTTTTTTCAATATCATGTGAGGTATTCTTTGTTACATTTTCTTTACTTTCTTTTATATTCTGTTCATCAGTAGCATGTACAGACTCATGTATAGCAATAGCACCTATAGCTTCATTATTGTTCTTTGTCGCCACTTTATACTTCTTAGATTTAGAAGTATTTGCAGTGAAAAATTCATTCAATGTTCCTTCAAAAATGACAATATCAACAGACTTTAATTTATCACCAACAAAATATTTCTTAGAGGTTCCCAATCTATATCTGTTTCTATTATTAGCTCTTTCTATTTTACTCTCAGAACTAATACTTAAGGTTATATTATGGTCTGCATTTACCATTTTCTCAAACTGTATCATTCCGGTTCGAGTTTGCATCATAGCATTACCAATTCGTAAAGCATCTTGAGATGCATTTGGAAGCCAACCATCGTCTTTAGTATATATAACATTGCCTTTGGCATCAACTATTTTCCTTCCATCAGGATCAACATATCTCACCGGATTATTCCCGCAATACGCATACGGACTCACCCCATAATACTTCTCCGCCAACGGATCCATCGTCGTAAACCTTCCCAACGCAGCATCATAATG
>NZ_QRKI01000023.1:0-62732 GCF_003471885.1 Bacteroides sp. AM16-24 | reverse complement strand
ATCGGCTGAAAGACAGCCGATAAAATTGTCGTGGCGGAAAATAGTATGATTACTCTACTTGCTACGGATTAGATTCTATTCCACTAATTATTAATCTCCGTACCGCATCCAACTAATAATTAATTTCCTAATTATTATTCTTACAATATCTGTTGTAAGAAACTTATATAATTATTGTATGATACTTTTATATCTGTTGTAAGAAAGAAAAATATTTGTGGTAAGAATAGTTTTTAGTATCCGTGATATTAGTTTGTAGGCACTCCGATATTAGTTTCTAGTATCTTCGAAATTAGCTTTTAGTATCTTTGAAATTAGCTTGCTTCGTTGCCATTCAAAGGCTTATTGATTTATCCGAAAATGTACAGGGTGTTCGATATCGGACACCCTTCTTTTTTCTCTATCTTCTTGTTTTCAGCTATTTACGTTTTTGGCACGCATTTAGTATATATAAATAATGTGAATAATATGCCTGTTCGTTTTTGAAAGCGGGCGAAGGCTGAAAACTGATAAAATAATAAATAACTCAATATTCAACATGGACAGAGAAATACCAAAAGCAGTGCGTAACAAAGAACGCAACAAGAAAATTATCCGTTACGGAGGCATCGGCGTGGCAAGTATAGTCGTTATCAGCGTACTCATTTCATTGATGCGTACGGGAGTGAAAACAAAAGACCTGGTACTTTCCACAGTAGATAAAGGCACAATCGAAGTCAGTGTAAGTGCATCCGGAAAAGTGGTGCCGGCTTTCGAAGAGATTATCAATTCTCCTATCAATACCCGTATCGTCGAGATATATAAGAAAGGTGGAGATAGTGTGGATGTAGGTACGCCGATCTTGAAACTTGACTTGCAAAGTGTAGAGACAGACTATAAAAAATTGTTAGACGAAGAGCAGATGCGCAGCTACAAATTGGATCAGTTGCGCGTGAACAACCAGACCAAACTGAACGACCTGTCTATGAAGATTAAGGTTTCCGCCATGCAGTTGAATCGCAAGAAAGTGGAGTTGCGTAATGAGCAATATCTTGATAGCCTGGGTTCGGGAACTACGGATAAAGTGCGCCAGGCAGAACTTAGCTATAACGTAGCCCAGTTGGAATACGAACAGCTGAAACAACAATATGATAATGAGAAAGAAGTGCTTGCTGCCGAATATAAAGTTCAGGAGTTGGATTTTAGCATCTTCCGCAAAGGCCTTGCCGAGATGAAGCGAACGCTGGATGATGCACAGGTTCGTTCTCCGCGCAAAGCTATCCTTACCTATATTAATAACCAAATCGGTGCACAGGTTTCTCAGGGAAGCCAGCTTGCCGTGATTTCTGATCTTAGCCATTTCAAGGTGGAAGGTGAAATAGCAGATACGTATGGTGACCGTGTGGCCGCCGGTGGCAAAGCGATTGTGAAGATTGGCAGTGAGAAACTGGAAGGTACGGTCAGCAGTGTGACGCCGTTGTCAAAAAACGGAGTGATTTCTTTCACTGTACAACTGAATGAGGATAATAACCGTCGTTTGCGTTCGGGATTGAAGACGGATGTATATGTGATGAATGCCGTGAAAGAAGATGTGATGCGTATCGCCAATGCTTCTTATTATGTAGGACGTGGCGAGTATGATCTCTTTGTGTGTGACTCTGATAAAGAAATCGTGAAACGTAAAGTGCAACTGGGTGATAGCAACTTTGAGTTTGTTGAAGTTATCAGTGGCTTGCAGCCGGGTGACCAGGTGGTGGTGAGCGACATGAGCCAGTATAAAAATAAGAATAAACTGAAGTTGAATTAGCTACAAGCTACGAGTTACAAGTACCTTTTGGGGTGAGGGTTGCAGCAACTCGTGGCTTGTAACTTATAGCTTGAAAATAAGAAAGATATGTTGAGGATATATTTGAAGCAAGCGTGGAGTCTGCTGAAAGAAAATCCGTTGGTTAGCGGACTTTCTATTGCCGGAACAGCATTGGCTATAACTGCTGTAATGATGATTATTCTTGTGATACAGGTGCGCCTGGCAGAGTATGCACCGGAGACAGAGCGTAGTCGTATGTTGCACATAATTGCAACCCGTTCTTTCATGAAAAGTAATGATGGGAACTGGAATAATGGAGGAATGGGAAAACGTGTGGTACGTGAGCTTTTCTATAATCTGAAAACTCCGCAGGAGGTGAGTGGCTATACCCGTAACACGGTATCCGTTAGTTCCGTTGCCAAACGTACCTTTACAAAATACCGGGCTACCTATACAGACGAACGTTTTTGGAAAATATTCGATTACACATTTCTGAATGGCGCTCCTTTTACATGCGAAGACAATGAAAGTGGCATTCGTAAGGCAGTTATCAGTGAGAAACTGGCACGCCGCCTCTTCGGTAAGACGGAGGTAAAGGGACAGAGATTACTTGTTAATCGGACAGAATACACGGTATGTGGTGTGGTGAAAGATGTACCTCGTACTGCCCGTTACGCCTATTCGGATGTATGGTTGCCCTATAATTCGAGTGCTGCTATGGAGACGGCTGCCAATGTGTATGAGGGGCTGGTAGGTCCTTTTAATGTTGTGATGCTGGCACATGACACTGATGATTTTACCGCTATCCGTGCAGAGGTGGATAAGGTTACCAAACAACTGAATACGAATACGTCGGAATATGCTGTCAGTTTCTTTAACGGACCGATGACTAATCTGGATCTGTTGGTTACCAATAATAGCGGTTTTGTTAATGAAATTCCCTATAGCAATTGGGTTTTGCAACAAGGCAGTTTCATGTTTTTCCTATTGCTGCTTCCGGCGCTCAATATGATTGGCATTACACTGGCTAACTTTCGTAAACGGCGTGCAGAGATAGGTGTTCGTAAAGCGTTTGGAGCGAGTGCAGGTAATGTTTTCCGTCAGGTCCTCGATGAGAATCTCATAATTACTTTCATCGGTGGTATATTCGGACTGATGTTCTCCATCGGTGTCTTGTTACTGACACGTGATATCTTCTTTCCGTCAGGTACGGAATTCAACGCGGAGATGCTGATACGTCCGGAAACATTTCTGGTGACTTTGCTTTTCATCTTCCTGCTGAACCTGCTATGTGCCGGCATTCCTGCCTGGCGTGCCGGAAAGTATAACATTGTCAAATCGTTGAACAATCAAGAATAAACCATGATACGTCATCTTATCACTCTGATATGGAACCAGCGCAAACAGAATGGCTGGATATTTGCCGAACTGGCATTGGTTTTACTGGCTGTCTTTATGATTACGGATGGCGGGTATAGTAAATACACTCTTTATAATGAGCCTTTAGGTTATAACATCGATCGTTGCTGGCGGCTTCATCTGGAGGAAATGGAATCTGATAACGAAGGTTATACAGGCGAGGACGAGCGTGGAGCCAAATGTTGGGAACGTATCACGGAATTGACTCGACGACTGATGAATACCGGTGAGGTGGAGGCTGTGGGATGCAGCTTTTACAGTTGCCCCTACAGTCAGGGAAATTCGTGGACGAGCGTTGAACCGGCAGGTGCGGATAGCGTCAATGCTTATTCGGAATCTTTGCACCGCCAACTGGGTGATGTCGGTTTCTTTGAAGTTTTCGGCATTCATGACGTGAATGGAAAACATATCCGCGAACTGGAAAATCCGGCAAAAGATGAGGTTATCCTGACGGAGAAGGTAGCGCAGAAATTTTTCGGTGGGAAGGAACCGCGCGGGCGGTTGGTAAATACCGGCGAATTGGACGGGACGCCTGTACTGGCTGTTGTCCCTACTATTCGTGAGAATGATTTTGAACCGGCTACTCCCACGTTTTATATCAAAGCTTCCGGTTCTACGATGGAGGAGCTTTTCGAGTGGTATCGTCCTTCTTCATTGGAATATTCGCTACGCATGAAGCGTGACATGACACAGACTGAGATGGAAGAATGGCTTGCTTCTTTGGGTGAACGGTTGACGTCCGGCAATATCTATGTAAATGCTGTAACAGGTTTTAAAGAAATGCGTGCCGATCGTATAGATTATGTGATAACGGATTGGCAAATGGTACAACTCATTGTCGCCTTCTTGTTGCTGAATGTGTTTTTCGGCGTTACCGGGACTTTCTGGATGCGTACACAGGCACGCCGTTCGGAAACGGGATTGCGTATGGCTGTCGGTGCGTCGAAGGGGCGGGTTGTATTCTGGCTCAATACGGAGGGATTATTAATTCTGTTACTGGCGTTGATTCCTATCATTATTATCGTGTTCAATTTCCATCACATGGATTTATTGAGTACTAAAGTTCCTTATACGGCAGGTCGCTGGATTGTAGATTTTGCTATTTCATTGGGAACTCTCGCAATGATGATTGTATTGGGCATTGCGGTGCCGGCACGCTGGATTATGAAAGAGCAACCGGCGGAAGCATTGCATCACGAGTAGACAAATAACTTAATATATTCAGGGATGGTAAAAATCTATTTGAAGCAAGCATGGGTCTTGTTGAAGCAGAATCCGCTTTTCAGTACCCTTTATATAGTCGGTACAGGGCTGGCTATTGCTATGACCATGATTGTTGCTGTGATTTACTACGTTAAAGTAGCTCCGGTTTATCCGGAGGTGAATCGCATGCAAACGCTTTATCTGACTTCTGCAAGCTTTCAAAAAGGAACGGAGCAGAATAAACAGACTTTTCAATGGGCCGTTTCTTATCAGGCATTACAAGAGTGGTTTTATCCGTTGAAGAATGCTGAGGTTGTTTCGGGGTTCATGAATAACAGGTCAGATGACAATTATATTCAACCGGTCGACCGCAGTGGGGATTTTACAGTAAGTTTAAAGTTGGTTGACCCGAATTTCTTTCGCATCTATCCATTTAATTTTTCGGAAGGTAAGCCTTTTACTACGTCCGACCTTGAAAGCGGTATCTGTACGGCTGTCATAACAGAAGAATTGGCTCGTCGTCTGTTTGACACGGCCGAAGGTGTGGTGGGACGCTCATTCAGTTTGGATTATGTCAATTATCGCGTTTGTGGTGTTGTGCGTAGTGCAAGTTATCTGACTTCGGATTCATACGCTCAAGTCTATATTCCTTATAGTGTAATTCCTAAATATCGTGACTCCAATTATGGAATACCTTATTTAGGTGCATTTGGTGTTACTTTTCTTGTAAAGGACGATGCGCAAGCCGAAGCGTTGCGTGCCGAAATTCAGGAAATTGTCCGTAAGGAAAATCTGTTGCATGCGGATGAATGGCAGGTGAATCTTTGGGAGCAACCTACTTCCCATTTGCAGCGATTGTTTAAACCTTATCCTAGTATGACAACCGGTGCATGGGCACAGATACGTTATCTCCTTTTAATATTGCTGGTGCTCCTGCTGGTTCCTGCCTTGAATTTGAGCGGAATGATAGCGAGTCGTATGGAAAGCCGCTTGTCGGAGATGGGAGTGCGTAAGTCATTCGGTGCCGACCGTGGCGGATTACTTTCACAAGTGATGTGGGAGAACCTCTTATTGACATTGTTGGGTGGTGTATTGGGATTATTGTTGGCGTGGTTCGCCCTGTATACTTGTCGTGAGTGGGTATTTATGATATTGGAAGACTGGGCCGAACCGGTTCCGGAAGGAGTGAATGTGCTGGTTTCCGGTGAGGTGCTGTTTGCCCCGGCGGTATTTGTTGTTGCTCTTTTGTTCTGTATCTTGCTGAATTTATTATCAGCATTGATTCCGGCATGGTATGCACTGCGGAAGCCGATTGTGTATTCATTGAATGAAAAAAGATAAAGAATATGCTGAAACTTATATTAAAGAACCTGTGGGCACGCCGTCGCCGTAATGGCTGGTTACTGGCGGAATTGATTCTGGTCAGTATTGTTACGTGGATTATCCTTGACCCGGTTATCGTGACGACGTATGACCGCAGTATTCCTTTAGGCTATGACACCGACCGCCTTTGTCTTGTTACTCTCAGTACCTTGCAGCCACAAGCGCCCGGTTATGATGAAGAGGCTGAGGATTCGGCCATGATTATGAAATCTTACTTCAATCTGACGCGACTGGTTAAGGACTATCCCGGCGTAGAATCGGCTACTCCGGTATTGGGTTTCGCTTATCCCAATTCTACGGGGAATGCCAATACATCTATTCGTGCGGAAGGTGACACATTGGATTTGCCGGTAATGATTATGGAATTTATACCTCATACGAATTTCTTCGAAACTTATGGTTTTCGTTCCGGACGAGGCAGGACACCGACCGAATTATCGGACTATGACTATACGGAAAATGACATCGTAATGACTGAAAATACGGCTGAACATTTGTTCCACACTAAAAATGCGGGTAATAAGCGTTGTTGGTCCAGAGAGGGGAATGATACAATTTATTCGCCGGTTATTGGTGTAGTGGGAAACTTTAAGGCAACCAGTGATTCCCGTCCGGCTCCTGTCATTTTTCGTCCTTTGATATCTATCGATATGGAAGATGCTTACGATGATATGCGGATATTGCTTTGTCTGAAAGAGAATGTGAGTATGAAGCGTTTCTTGCATGATTTTCAACCGTGGATGGTGAAAGAGTTGCGGGCCGGTAATCTTTTTGCTCGTAACGTCCGGTCTTATGAAGCATTGATAACGAAAAATGAGTCTTATGATGTTACGCCGATGTATCGGCGTAATCTGGCAATGGCGGCATTCTTTTTAATTAATCTTTGCTTGGGTGTTATCGGTACTTTTTGGTTACAGACACGTACTCGCCGCGAAGAAGTGGGAGTGATGCTTTCCTTTGGCGGTACGCCGGGATATATTGTCCGCTTGTTGATGGGTGAAGGAGCGGTGTTGACGTTTGTAGCTGCACTGACGGGCTGCTTGCTTTATTTGCAATATGCTGTCAAAGAAGGACTGGAGAGGGGGAACAATTGGAGGCAGATTATTAATGAATGTTGGGTTACGGATTTCACGCAGCATTTTCTTATCGTGTCGTTCATAGTTTTCTTTATTCTGTTGGCGGTGGTATTGATCGGGATCTATATTCCTGCTCGTAAGATTGGTCGTATTCCACCGACAGAAGCATTACGTGATGAATAAATAAAACACAATATTATGATTAAACTTTATCTGAAACAAGCTTGGACGCTGATAAAGCAGCATCGTCTCTTTACCGGCATCTATGTGGTGGGTACAGGGCTTTCAATAGCTCTTGTCATGACAATGTTCATCATCTTTTATGTGAAGTTTGCGCCTATATATCCCGAATATAATCGCAATCGGATGATCGTATTGAAAATGATGAAATCTTATCCTAAGGATGATGATAAGAGTTGGAATTGCTCCAGCGTCAGTTACGATGTGGTGAAAATGTTACAAGAATTGCCGCACTTGGACGCTATCGGTGCCGCATCAGGCAGCTATCGAGAATATTACGTGGAAGTTCCTGACAATAATGAGCCTATTGGCATTACTCCGCTTTATGCCGATGCAGGATTTTGGCAGGTCTTTACCTTTCGTTTTCTGTATGGAAAGCCTTTCACACAAGCGGATATCGATGCGAAACGCAGGGAAGTGGTAGTTCCGGTAAGTCTGGCAAGGAGGCTGTTTGCTGCAGATGATGTGGTGGGCAGACGCTTTAAGATGGATGCGCAGGAATACCGGGTTTGCGGTGTGGTAGAGGATGTTTCTGCCGCTACGCCTTCTACCGTAGGAGATTTGTGGATACCAATAACGCTTAACTCTTGGATTAATTCGGACAATTCCGAAAAGTTGGTTGGTAGTGCGGATATATATATGACGGCTCCCACTGCTACCGACAAAGAAGCTTTGAAGGAAGAAGTGCGTGAGGTTTTTCGGAAATTTAATCTTGCTGCTCCTAAATATATGAATGACCTTATGGGACAACCCGATGACTACTGGGCCAGCACATTCCGTGTAAATTCTTGCGGAGCCCCTGACCTGGCATCCGAGTTGAGGGGATATCTTTATATGTTGCTTGCTCTGCTTTTCATCCCTGCCATGAACCTGAGCGGCATGATGTCTTCGCGCATGGACGAACGCCTTTCCGAGTTGGGAGTACGCAAAACATACGGTGCTACCAACGGAAGCCTCATAAGGCAAGTGTTGTGGGAGAATCTTCTGCTCACCTGTATCGGTGGTTTGCTTGGCTTGCTAATTTCTTATCTGATAGTGCTGACGGCAAGCGATTGGATACTGACCCTGTTCGACAGTTATACGGATGCCGGGAAGACGCCTTTCCTCTCGTTTGAGATGCTATTTAATCCGATGGTTTTCTGTACGGCATTCGGACTTTGTGTGCTGTTGAACCTCATTTCTGCACTTATTCCTGCAATATGGGCATTGCGCCGCAACATTATTCAATCGTTGAACTCTAAACGTTAAGATGCTATGATAAAGATAATAAGACACCAGTTATGGAATCAGCGCCGGCAAAATGGGTGGATATTTGTGGAATTAGTCATCGTGAGCTTTTTCCTCTGGACGGTAATTGATCCTATCTATGTGCTGACTTCCAATCTTGCCCTTGACCCCGGTTATGATGAAGAACGAGCATACGCGCTTTATATGGATTATTATGATGAACTGCATGGTAAATTTGACCAGACACAAGATAGTGTTGCCATCAGGCAGGAAAATCTTTATCGCATTACCCGCTTGGTAAAGAATTGTCCCGAAGTGGAAAGTTTTGCCTTGGTGACTAATGCTAGTTTCCCAAATTGTAATTCGTGGAATGGCGGACAATACTTCAATGATACACTGAAGGTGCATTCGCAGTATTACCAGTTTGTGCAGGCAGAGGGTGGCGATGTATTCCGTACATTCGGCATGAAAGATGCCAAGAACGGGCAGATCATGTCTTTGCCCGAAGACTGTGCCGCCCGTGAGGGAGTGTTTGTATCCGAACGTATGGCAAAGGAGCTTTTTGGCACTGCAGATGCAGTGGGCAAGAGGGTGCGATATGGCGACAGTACTTTCCATGAGGTGATGGGGGTGTTGCAGGACTATAAACATCGGATTAATGAACAGCCGGGTAACCTGTTGATACAGGTGAATGGCAAGATTCCAAACCATAACTGGATTCAACGGATGTATATGGTCACTTTCCGGTTAAAGCAGAATGTGGATGTTGCTGCTTTTGAGAAGCGCTTCAAGGCGGAAGTGGTTCCACAACTCAACGTCGGTAATTTCTATTTCACGAAGTTGGGACGCTTCGCTGATATTCGTCGTCAATATGAAAATGAGAGTGGGGTGACGAATACCTTGCGCCTGCAATATTCATTGGCGGGATTTGCCTTGCTGTGCGTGTTCCTCGGTATGGTGGGCACGTTCTGGATACGTTGCAATGCACGGAGACAAGACATCGGGCTGATGCGAAGTATGGGAGCTACCCGGAAAGGAATCTGCAATCAGTTCCTTACGGAGGCATGGCTGCTGGTGACGGTGGCATTTATTGTTTCCCTGCCATTGACAATACACCGTGTCTATGCATCCGGTTTTGCCAATCCTACTATGGATGGAAACCCCGATTACTGGCAAAATCAGCCGTATACGCATTTCTTTATTGTCAGCCTGCTGGCTTATGTGGTATTGCTCATAATTGCTTTATTGGGTACTTATGCACCCGTCACCCGGGCAGCGAAGATATTGCCTGCTGAGGCTTTGCGTGATGAATAGGACAGAAGCGGACAATTGAAAACGAACAGGGTGTTCATTTTCGGACACATGCTTGTGAACTTAATTGGCTGATAATGAGTATGTGTCTTTTTTGGCATATCATTTGATTAATATATGTGAAGAACAAATAAATAGCGAATTGAATCAATTAATAACAATTAAATACTTACCATTATGATTAAATTGACTGAGATAAACAAGATTTATCGTACGAATGAGATTGAAACCGTGGCATTGGAAAATGTAAACCTTGAAGTAGAGAAAGGTGAGTTCCTCAGTATTATGGGACCTTCCGGTTGCGGAAAATCTACGTTGCTGAATATTATAGGCTTGCTGGATGCCCCTACAAGTGGTATTATTGAGATCGACGGTACCCGTACGGATGGCATGAAAGATAAGGAACTGGCTGCTTTCCGTAACAAGAAATTGGGTTTTGTATTCCAGTCTTTCCACTTGATTAACTCATTGAATGTGCTCGATAATGTAGAACTTCCTTTATTATATAGAAAGGTGTCCGCAAAAGAACGCCGCCGTTTGGCAGAAGAAGTGCTGGCAAAGGTAGGTTTGAGTCACCGTATGCGTCACATGCCGACACAACTCTCCGGTGGTCAGTGCCAGCGTGTGGCTGTGGCCCGTGCCATTATTGGTAATCCGGAGATAATCCTCGCCGATGAGCCGACCGGTAACCTGGACTCTAAGATGGGTGCTGAAGTAATGGAACTACTGCATCAGTTGAATAAGGAGGACGGACGTACCATCGTGATGGTAACCCACAATGAAGAACAGGCAAAACAGACAAGTCGCACGGTACGCTTCTTCGATGGTCGCCAGGTGGAATGACGGGGCAAATGAAAAAATGAAGGAATGAAAGGAAGGATATAATGATGCAAACTATTCGTCAGGCCTTTACGATTCTGAAGCAGAATCCATTATTGAGCACTATATCCATACTGGGTACGGCTTTCGCCATTACCATGATTATGGCTATCGTGATTACCTGGCAAACGAAATATGCCGATCTGGAACCGGAAGTGAACCGGAGCCGTTGTCTTTATTTCTCTGCTATGCATGTACAGGGAAAGGAGAATAAGGATTGGAACAACTTTGGCAAGCCTTCGGCTGCATTTATGAAGGAGTGTATACAGCCGCTTCCGGAAGTGGAAGCCTGTACGGCTTTCAGTACGGCAGATGTGGCGCTGGTATCTCTGACTGATGGGAACAACCGTTTGAAAGTGGATGCCATGAGTACTGATCTCGATTTCTGGAAAATCTTCAAACTACAGTTTCTTGATGGAAGAAGTTTCACGGAGGCGGAACGGGGAGGAGATATGCAGTCAGTGGTTATTTCCGCTTCTGTTGCCCGTAAGCTGTTTGGAACGACGGAGGCTGCGGGACGGCAGATGTTGCTGAATAGGGAGGTAGTACGCATCATCGGAGTCGTGAAAGATATTTCTGTCACTGCCAAAGATGCTTATGCACAGGTGTGGAGTATGTACCATCCGGGTGAACTGGACGTAACAGGTTGGTGGAGCTATAGCGGAACCAGAACTATTGCCGTATTGGCGCGTACTCCTGATGATTTCCCTGCTATCAAACAAGGAGTCGAGAAACGGGTGAAAGACGTCAATGCTGGTTTGGAGCAGAGGCAGATAGACATTATGGAGCAACCCGATAATATTGTAGCACACGTAAACCACGTATGGTCTAATATAGGACCCAACTTGCCGATGCTTTATCTGCAATATGGAATTGCCTTGTTCATTATCCTGCTGGTACCCTCGCTCAATCTGTGCGGGCTGAGTAATAGCCGCATGCAACAACGTGTCAGTGAGTTGGGTGTGCGCAAAGCTTTTGGAGCTACGGATGGTACACTTGTCCGTCAGATATTGAATGAAAATCTGGTATTGACATTGATAGGAGGTGTGGTAGGTTTGATATTCAGCTACCTTGCTGTTTACGCCATGCGTACGTGGTTGTTTACCAACAGCGATAACATTGGTACGGCGGGCGATTTCAGTCTGAGTATGGGTGCATTGTTTAGTCCGGCGGTGTTTGTGCTGGCCTTTGTCTTTTGCCTGTTGATAAATCTGCTGAGTGCAGGACTGCCTGCCTGGCTTGCCACTCGCCGCACGATTGTGGACTCATTGAACGATAAATAAGAAAAGGAGATCTTATGAAATTTATATTACATAATTTACACATGATTTGGTCGCGCCTGCGCAGTAATGGATGGGTGTTGGCTGAACTCTTCCTGGTATTCATCGTGATGTGGTTCCTTTGCGATTCTCTGGGCTGTCTCAAGTATACTTTCTACCGCCCTTTGGGCTATAGCATAGACCACGTTTACCAGCTAAACACAATTATAGGAGGTGTCACCAGTGACACCACCTTGACGAATGCCGACAGATACTTGCGTGCATTGCGGAAATTGGAGCAGGAACCCAGCGTTGAGGCGGCTGCCCTGTGTTATTGGAGCCTGCCGATGAGCGGAAACAACAGCGGCAACTCACTGGCCGCGCAGGACACCATCGGAGTGAATGCACGCATTATCCTGACTACCGGCGGATATATTGACGTCTTCCGCATGAGTGACGACCCGCAACGCCCCTTTGCCAAGACTCCTGCGGGGGAGAACAACGTGATGCTGAGCCAGGCAGCTGTGGACCGTTTCAAGAAGAGAATGCCGACCTTCTCACTGGATACACCGCTGAGTTACTATGGCGATACCACGTCGGTCGTTACGCAAGGCGGAAAGATAGAAGCCTTCCGCAGCTATCGTTACGGAAGCGATGCCTCGTGGTTTTTCTTTCGTCTGGACGAAAACCTGATTAAAACGCGGTTTGCCGACAATTGGGCGCAAATCGTTTTTCGTGTGAAAGCTGTTGCCGATGGCTCGGACTACCGTGCGAAGTTTATTCGTGAGATTGCACCACGGCTGGATGTAGACGATTTGTTTGTGGCTGATGCCGTGCCTTATACCGAACAACAGTTACAATTTGAAGTCATGAACGGAGATACGGACAAGGTGAACAGTCAGGCAATTGTAGTGCTTTTCCTGTTGGTAAATGTATTCTTGGGATTGATCGGAACGTTTTGGTTCCGTACCCGTCGCCGCCGTGGTGAGATAGCTTTGCGCTTGGCTATGGGTAGCACAAAGAATCAGGTATTCCGCCTCCTGACAGGCGAGGGACTGTTGCTGCTTGCACTGGTGACGTTGCCCGCAATGATTATTTGCTATAATATAGGTATAGCGGAGTTTACCGTCGGACGGTCGGAACTGATTTCCACATGGCCTGTAGAGTGGAGTTTTCTGCGCTTTCTGCTCGGTTCTTTGGGAGCATGGCTACTGATAGCATTGATGGTGACGATCGGTATTTGGTTTCCGGCACGGCAGGCGATGAAGATACAGCCGGCTGAAGCGCTGCATGAAGAATAAAAAGTGTTTGTATAAAGAACGGAAATTTGCAGATTCGTCAGTCTTATTTACTATAGCTACCTCGTTTTGCAATTACTTGATAATCAGTGATGATAAGGTGTGCTATAATCAGTATACGACTGAATCCTATTCAGTATACGAGTGAACCCTATTCAGTGTCGGACTGAATTAGGTTCAATGACGGCCTGAATCGGAATCTTATTTTATTGTAATGAATAAATATCAAATATTAATAGAAACGAAATTAAAGGAGAAAATTCTATGAGAGCTTTATTTATAACCCTGAGTTTATTATTTGCCGCAGTAGCCGGCACAGTATATGCAGCTAACGAAAAAGACCCGCAGGTTAGCGAAATTCGTAAAGTTGAGGCTTTCTCCTCCGTTGAGGTGACGTCCGTAGCGACAGTGTACTTCACGCAGAGCAACAACTACTCTCTGAAAATAGAAGGCAGGGAAGAATATGTGACTACCACGACTACCGAAGTGAAGAACGACCGTCTCATCATCGGCTTCAAGAATAAGAAGGATGGCAACAACAACCGCAACAAAGGTGTGACTATCTACCTGACCGCTCCCGACCTGAAGAACGTGGAATTCAGTGGTGTCGGCTCATTCAATTGCAATGAAGCGTTGAAACTGAGCGATGTGAAGTTTGAAATAGAAGGCGTGGGCAAAGTAAATGTGGAAGACCTGACGTGCAATTCATTGGTAGTGAAGATGGAAGGCGTGGGCAAGGCGGATATCCATGTGAATTGTGACCGTTTGCGTGCCAGTATGGAAGGTGTAGGCAGCGTTACGCTGAGCGGACGTGCGGGGCAAGCCGACATTTCAAAAGGAGGCATCGGTGGTGTGAATACACGTAACCTGAAAGTAGGAGAGTGACTATTGTCATTATAAACCGTAAGTAAATGATATGATTAAACAATATTTTACGCAAGCGTGGGCGCAACTACGCCAACAGCCGATAATCAGTGCTGTCAGCATAGCCGGTACGGCACTTGCCATCTTCCTCATTATGTTGGTGGTGATGATGCAGCAAGTAAAAGTGGCGCCTTTTGCTCCCGAAAGTAATCGTGACCGCTTTCTGCATGCGCACTATATGAGTATTACAAATCAAAATTGGGGTGGCGGAAGCAGTAACGGCCCTATGAGCGCAAAGACTGCACGAGAGTGTTTCCAGACGCTGAAGACACCTGAGGCAGTGACTATTTATACTTGTATGGTAATCTCCACTCCGGTCAACCTTCCGGGACAACCTTCCATAGGTATCGACCTGTTGCAGACGGATGATATTTTCTGGCGTGTGTTCGATTTCTCGTTTATCGGCGGGAAGCCTTATGATAAGGCAACGTTCGATGCTGGGCTACCGGTGGCGGTTATTACGGAAAGTGTGGCAAAGAAACTGTTTCAAAGTACGGATGTTGAAGGACGTGAGTTCCTGCTAAATCATGCACCTTATAAGGTGGTGGGAATAGTGCAAGATGTTTCTACGTTGGCCACATCTGCGTATGGACAAGTATGGGTGCCTTATACTTCAACAGAGATAACAAAGGATACATGGAGTGATGACCACATGGGCATGATGAGTTGTACCATCCTAGCACACGACCGCGATGACTTCGATGCGATCCGTGAGGAAGCCGAGAGGCGCAGACAGGAGTATAATGTGTTGATTGGCGCCGATGGCTACGAGTTGATTTACCGTAACCGCCCGTACGATCAGGAGAAAAGTGCAATAGCCTTTGCTGCCAATCTGGAACCGGACGTGGATCAGGCACGCAGGCAGAGACTGATAATCTTTGTTATCCTGCTGATAGTGCCTGCTATCAATCTAAGTAGTATGACGCAGAGCCGCCTTCGTCAGCGTGTGGCCGAAATAGGCGTGCGACGTGCATTCGGCAGTACACGGTTGGAACTGATGGGACAAATCATTGCCGAGAATTTTGTAGTGACCCTGATGGCTGGTGTACTGGGACTATTGTTCAGTGTGGCATTTGCTTATTTAGGTAATACATTATTGTTTGCGCAGGAGTTCAGTCAGACTCTAAGCCCTCCGGCAGTGGATACCAGCATATTGCTGCATGCCTCCACCTTTGGCTGGGCATTGTTGTTCTGTTTTATACTGAACTTATTGAGTTCCGGTATTCCGGCATGGCGTGCATCGAGAGTAGGAATTGTAAATGCATTGGGCGGACGCCTGCATTAATCACTCATCACTAAACATTAATCACTGAAAGAAATGACTAAGAAACTTCTTACACAGATAAAAAATGAATGGCTCTCAAACCTATGGTTGGCGTTGGAGCTGCTGGTGGTGAGCGTAGTGATGTGGTATGTGGTGGACTACCTCTATACCCGTGCTGCCACTTACCTGGAACCGCGAGGCTTCAACATAGAGCACTGCTATCTCATTGAATTGGGAGAACTGACACCCAAGAGTCCTGATTATACGCCTAATAAGACCAGGGATGATACTCATGCGGATATCACCGAACTGCTGGAACGCTTGCGCCGCCGGCCGGAGGTGGAGGCTGTCAGTCTTTCGCAAAACTCCTATCCTTATAATGGAAGCAATAGTACCGACCTGGTACGTTATGATACGCTCCAGTCACCCGGCTGGACCATCCGTAGAATGGTTACTCCAGACTTTGTGCGTGTCTTCCGCTATCAGGGCACGCAGGGTGAAACGCCCGAACAATTGGCGGAGATGCTGGAACGCGGTGAATTTCTTGCTTCTGATAATCTTTATAGAAAGTACGACCGTAAGTTGACGGAGTTTGTAGGCAAACGTTTCCAGCTTTTCGGTGATACGACCAAGACGTATCAACTGGGAGCTGCCTTGCAGAATGTACGCTATCATGACTACGACCAGGCTCGTTCTTCGTATTGCTTCCTGGCCAAACAGTCTTTCTATTATGCAGATTTGGAACTCTGTGTCCGCGTCCGCGAGGGGCAGGATAACAATTTCATTACAAAATTGAAGGAGGACAGTGAAAGCCAGTTCCGTATAGGCAACCTCTTTATTTCGGAGATTCGCTCGTTCCACGATATACGCCGCAACTTCCAGCAAGCATGGACAAATGATATCCGTAACTACGTGATGGGTATGGGATTTCTGCTGCTGAACATCTTCCTCGGACTGCTTGGAACATTCTGGTTCCGTACGCAGCAACGCCGTTCGGAGATTGCATTGCATAAAGCACATGGGGCAACGGACCGTGCTATTTTCCGCCGACTGCTCAGTGAAGGCTTGTTGTTGCTGGCGGTTGTTACGCCTATTGCACTGGTCATTGACTGGAATCTGGCGCACATGGAACTGAATTCATGGCGTAACGGTACGACGCTGGAGTGGGACAGATTATTGCTCTGCGCAGGTATTAGTTTTGTATTGATGGCGTTGATGATTGCCATCGGTATCGGTATTCCGGCACGTAAGGCAATGAAGGTACAGCCGGCTGAAGCCTTGCATGACGAATAAGTTTTTAAGATAAAACGAAATATTATGATACGACTCTACTTTCTTCAGGCATTTTACCATTTGCGCGAGAACCCAATCATTACCTGGGTGTCCATATTAGGTACGGCAATGGCAATCTGCATGATTATGGTGCTTGTTATTACTTTTCAGGTGCGACTCGTGGATTGTGAACCTGAAGTGAATCGCTCGCGTACACTTTATGTTCCTTATATGTCTGTAAAGCAAAAAGGCAAATCAGACAATGAGTCCGCCAATGCTTCCATGTCTGTGCGCACCGGGAGAGAGTGTTTCCGCGCATTGAGTATGCCCGAAGCTGTAACTTTGGCCAGTGGTGTCTATAGAGTTCGTGCTTCTGTCCCTTCCGGATCGAAAGCGACGGCGGATATGGTGCAAACCGACGAAGCATTCTGGACAATTTTCAGTTTTCATTTTCTGAGTGGCAAGGCGTTTACCAAGGCTGACTGTGATGCCGGATTAACGCGTGCGGTGCTGGATGCTACTACAGCCCGCAGGCTGTTTGGCACTACGGATGCTGTGGGACGTACAGTGCAACTGGATTATGTTGATTATACCGTTGCCGGAGTGGTTGCTGATGTCTCTATGCTTGCTACGGCTGCTTATGCACAGATATGGGTGCCTTATACTGCTGCGGGCGCAGAAGCTATGTCCTGGCAGAATGACACGATGGGGCCTATGCATGCTATTATCCTTGCACGCTCGTCTGCGGACTTCGATGCCATTCGTGAGGAAACTGAGCTGCTGCGCAAAAAGTATAATGACGGGTTGCAGGATGTAGAAGTCTTTTATCGCGGTCAGCCCGATACGCAACTGGCTTATCTTTATCGCCGCTGGTATGCAGAACCTGATGTCCCGGGAGTGATGTTGCGCTATGCTATTGTTGTCATCATATTACTTCTTGTTCCGGCGGTTAACCTGTCCGGCATGACCCTTTCGCGTATGCGTCGCCGTATGGCTGAAATTGGGGTACGCAAGGCTTTCGGTGCTACGGGCGGTGAATTGATGCGGCAAGTCTTTTTTGAGAATCTGGTGTTGACGTTGCTGGCAGGTATCGTTGGTTTGGCTTTAAGCTACGTTGCTACTTTTGCGCTGAACGGTTTTCTTTTCAGCAATTCGATGAATGCTTCTCTGAGTGGTGAGACTGCATTGACACCGGGGATGTTGCTGTCACCGTGGGCATTTATTGCAGCATTTGCATTCTGTCTCCTGATGAACATACTTTCCGCAGGTATTCCTGCATGGCGTGCTTCCCGGATGAATATTACTGATGCTATTAATCAAAGATAGATATGAAGAACCTGCTAACACAAATAAAGAATGAATGGCGGAGCAACCTTTTCCTGCTCGTGGAGTTATTGTTGGTTTTCGCTGTGTTGTGGTATATCGTTGACTGGGTTACGGTTACTGCACGTGTTTATCATACTCCGATGGGGTTCGATACAGAGCATTGCTACAATTTGTCTTTTAATAGCCTGACTCCCAAATCTGCATTATATAATCCGGCTTTTACAGCCGAAGACGATGTGGATGCCCTGCTTGAGATTGCTGAACGTTTACGTCACCGTCCCGGCGTGGAGGGTGTTACTGTTTCACAGAATTGTTACCCATATAATGAGGGGAGTAGTGGAGCATTTTTTTATTTACAGGATACTATCTGTGTCACTGCTCATCAGATTTGGTCCGATCCGGATTTCTATCGCGTTTTTCGTTACCACACTGTTGATGGTGGTGGTCCGGATAAACTCGCTGCTGCTATTTCCGACCAAACTTTAGTTGTTACTTCCAATGTCACCGACAGGTATCCCCAACTGAATATGTCCGATGCCCGTTCTTTGCTGAACAAGGAAGTTTCTTTGACTTATCCCGACCGTGGTTATCATCGGCGTATTGCCGCCATTGCCGCCCCTGTGCGCAGTTCTCATTTTGAAACATCAAATGAGTGGGGTGGAGCATTTATCGGTCATAATCTAAATAGGGATGCCCTTATCAATGATTTGGGCAATGTGCGTTATGCCCAGGTCAGCCTGCGCGTTTCACCCGATGCGGACCATGACTTTGTGGATGCGCTTATGGAGGATGTGGACCGTCTTTATCGGGTAGGCAATGTTTACTTGCTTGATGCGCTTCCTTTCAGTGACATTCGCTACGTCCGGGAACTTGAAGATGTGAATGAGGTGAAGACACAACTTTGCATCCTCTTCTTCCTGATGCTGAATATATTTCTGGGGGTTATCGGTACTTTCTGGTTTCGTACACAGCACCGGTGCCGTGAAGTGGCGTTGCGTATGGCAATGGGATCCAGTCGTCGAGGTGTGTTCTTACGCCTGATGGGTGAGGGGTTGTTGCTATTATCGGTCGCTGCCGTTCCTGCTCTGCTGATTGCTTTCAATGTGGGTATTGCCGAGTTGGTAGACATCAGCAAGATGCAGTTTACATTTGAGCGCTTCTTGATTGCGGCTGTGTTTACGTGGTTGCTTATGGCATTGATGATTGTTGTCGGCATTTGGTATCCGGCTTACAAGGCCATGCGGTTACAACCTGCTGAGGCACTTCATGACGAATAGTATTGTTTTATCAGAAAAAATAGAACTATGATAATCAGACAGGCATTTACACTTTTGCGACAAAATCCGTTTTTCAGCGTCGTTTCCATTATCGGTACGGCGGTAAGTATTGCTTTTGCTATGGTAGTCTACATGGTTTATGACATTCAGACTGCCAATATTCGTCCCGAATCGCATCGTGATCGGATGGTTTATTCTTCTTATGGCTATAGTTATCGTAAGGCAGATCATAGTAATGCGAACACGGGTATGTCTTATCAGGCTGCCAGCCGTGTTTTTGAAAATTTGCCTGGTGCGGAACTTGTTACTTATACCAGTTATTTCACCATGGAGTATTGTGGGGTTTCACCGGAGAAAGGTTGTCGCCGCCAGAAGCGTCGTGTCGATCTGAACTTCTGGCGTCTTTATGATATTCGTTTCGTAGCAGGTCGTTCGTTCGATCAACAAGAGTTTGATGCTTGTGCAGATGTTGTAGTCATTGCCGAGCGGTTGGCACGCGAAGCTTTCGGTTCGGCTGAAGAAGCTATTGGCAAGAGTTATTTTGTTGATTTTCGTCCCAAACGTGTAGTAGGGGTTACGGAAGATGTAAGTTCTCTTTTCACCTTTGCTTATGGCGAGGTGTGGGTGCCTTACTATACTAAAGACCCTGCATGGGGAAGTGAAGGATTACGTGGTGGTTTTGAAGCGATGGTGTTGTGTAAACCAGATGTCAGTCCCAATGAAATGAAACAACAGATAGAGAGTTCGCTGGATAGTCTGAATGCATCACTTACCGAATATGAATTGGTACTTCCTGATTTGAGCACCTATGCTGAGCGCCAGTTCTTCCGTGATGATTTCCTTAACCCTATGGCTACCTGTATCATTTTGGGGCTTATCCTACTCATTGTGCCGGCAATCAATGTTAGTGGACTTATCTCCTCTCAAATGTCTCGTCGTCTGTCGGAACTTGCGGTGCGTAAAGCTTATGGTGCAAGTCGTCTGACCTTGATGACACAGCTGCTAATTGAGAACTTGCTGATGGCATTCATTGGTGCATTGCTGGGATTTCTGCTTTCATGCCTGCTGTTATGGTTGGGGAAAGATTGGATGCTCGCAGGTGGATATACCGATACGAACTTCGAGGTAAGTATCTGGCTTTTCCTACGACCCACCGTATTTCTGACGGTATTGGGCGTATGCCTGCTTTTTAATTTTCTGTCCGTATTTATTCCGGCATGGAATGCTACTCGCCGTCCGATAGCAGAAGTTATCAGTGGAGAATAATTGTTTAAAAACTAAAGAGAAACCATTATGATAAAGTCTATCCTGACCCAAATCTGGAACCAGCGCCGTTCGAACAGTTGGCTCTTTGCAGAACTTCTGATTGTTTTCGTATTGTTATGGTATTGTCTTGATATGCTCTATGCTTTTGCTTATGCAGAACGTCAGCCTAAAGGGTATGATTTGGAACATGTATATAAAGTCAGTATATCCACGAACCCCATGCAGTTGGTACTTTGTTCTTCCGAAGATAGTTTGCAAAATTTCTGGTTTAAGCCTATGGAGGAAGTATTCCGCCGGATCAAACAAAATCCGGATGTGGAGAGTGCTAGTATCTGGCTTGGTTCTGATGCTTATACTCGAAACACTGTATTTCAGGGATACACCACAGATAGCATAAGTGTGAAGGATGCTAATATTCGTTATGTATCTCCTGAATACTTTGATGTAATGCGTATTCCAATACAAGAAGGCACAGGAATGTTTTCTGCTGATATGAATGCCTTTGAAAGTACTTCCGGCTCTTCGCTGTCATTTGCTTCAGCCGAGTGGAATCCTGCTGTCACTCCATTGCCCGCTGTCATTACATTAGAGCTGGCTGACAGCCTTTTTCACGCTCATAACGGAGTATTGGGGAAGGAATTTTTCGATTATTATACAGGTAGCAGTCTCCGTTACCGGGTGACTGCCGTATGCGACCATCAGAAGACAGATGATTATGCCCGCTATGAATCTTTCATTTTAACCCCTCTTCCGAATTGGTTTTACAGAATGCAAGCTATTCCTTTTATTTCCATTCGCGTGCGCCCCGAAGCTGATACGAATGATTTTGCTACCCGCTTCTCCCGTGAAATGACTTCACGGTTGCAGGTTGCACCGTTCTATCTGTTTGAAGTCCGTAGCTATGATGAACAGAAAGCGGAGCGTGATGCATCCGAAGGGATTACTCCGTATATTCGCAGTGCACGGCTTATTGCTATATTCTTTAGCTTCAATGTTTTTATCGGGTTGATGGGGACTTTCTGGTTCCGTACCCGCCATCGCCGTAGTGAAATTGCTTTGCGTATGGCGATGGGAAGCAGTCGTTCCAGAATACGTTCCCAATTGTTGGGAGAAGGTTTGTTATTGTTGATACTGGCAGCTATTCCGGCTTTGATTATTTGTGGTAATCTGGTTATGGCGGAAGCTGTAATGACGGAACAGGCTGACGCTACCGGACTTCGCTTTGTGTTAGTCTCATTATTCACTTTCTTTCTTATGACCTTGATGGTAATTGCCGGTATCTGGTTCCCTGCTGCACAGGCGATGCGGGTGAAACCGGCGGATGCCTTGCACGACGAATAGTCAGATTTTCTTCTATATGGTGCACCTTTTCTTTTGCATAAGGTAAAAGAAAAGGTGCATTCTGTTCTGTATTTCAATATAATCCGTATATTTGCGTGGAAAATTCATAGCACATTTATTCATAAACAGAAGAAAATCGAGATATGAAGAGACGCTTATTCCTCGTGATGCTGATAGGCCTGTTTCCTTGCATTGTTTTTGCCGGACACTTTTATGCTGCAGAACGTACATACAACGTGCTTTTCATCCAGTCATATAATCATCGTACTCCCTGGAATGAACGTTTGACGGAAGGGGTACGTGATGGTCTGTCACGTGGAGGTATAAAAGCGAAAGTTACAACAGAATATTTGGATGCCGATTACTGGACTTTTTCATCAGAGTGTGTCATTATGCGGCGCATTTGCGAACGGGCCCGTCAACGAAATACCGATATTATTGTTACAAGCAGTGATGAAGCTTTCTATACTTTGATGCATTGTGGAGATTCCCTGCCTTATAAGTTACCGGTTGTTGTATCGGGTATTAAATATCCTAATGAAAAACTGATGTCGAAGTTGCCCAATGTCTGCGGGTATACATCTAAGATCGATTTCATACACTTGCTTGAAAATGCACATCGTATATTTCCTAATCGAACAGAAGTCGTTTGTGTTTCAGACAGTAGCCTTTTGGGGCTTAGAGGTGTTTCTGAATTAGAACGTATGTGGCCTGTTTATCAAAAACTTCATCCTGAGTATAAGTTGAAGGTCATGAATGTGCAGGCACAGGCTCCCAATCCTGTTATCGCTTCTATCTGTTATGATTATAACGCATATAACCGTATTGTCATTGCTCCCAAATGGACCCCTTTCCTCTCTTTTATTGGAAAAAATTCTAAAGCTCCGGTTTTTGCCGGACAGAGTCTGGCTTTGACAAACGGCGTATTTTGTGTGCACGATATGGAGCCTTATGAAGGGGCCAGTGCAGCAGGTAAATGTGCTGCACAAGTTTTGCAAGGTGCCACACCTTCTGTAATCGGAGTTATGGATCTTCCGGGTAAAATGCTTTACGACTTCAAGCAGTTGGAATATTTCAGAGTAAATGCGGATAAAGTAAGTGATAGTGGTGTTATCATGAATGCACCTTTGATGGAACGTTACCGCATCTGGTTCGTACTGTTCTATTCTATTATTGTAGGTGCATTAGTTTTCCTCGTAATCTGGCTCTATCGTTTGAATCGCCATGAATCACGTCGTCGTATGCATGCTCAAACACGTTTACTGATACAGAATCGTCTGGTGGAGCAGCGTGATGAATTTGATAATATTTTCTGTTCTATTCGCGATGGGTTAATTACTTATGATACGGATTTCCGTATACATTTTGTTAATCGTGCTCTGATGTTGATGCTCGAACTGGATCCTGATACTCATACGGCACGTTATTACGAAGGTCAGATGGCTGGTTCCATTTTCCATATCTATTCGAATGGGGAGGATATTCTACAGTCTTTACTGAAACAGGTGAGAGCTGAGCGTCGTGTAATACCTATTCCGGAGAAGGCTTTTATGCAGGAAGTTCATAAAGGAACTTATTTTCCGGTTTCTGGTGAGATTGTACCGATTTACTCCAAGAATAAGATGACAGGTATGGCTATTTGTTGCCGCAATATTTCGGAGGAAGAAATGCATAAGCGTTTTTTCGATCTGGCTGTGGATGCAAGTTCCGTATATCCCTGGCAATATGACATACGCACGCATAGTTTCCACTTCTCGGGTGCATTGCTCGATTACTTCGGGCTTCCCGGCAAGCAGACTATCTTGCGGAAAGAATTGGAGCTTTTTATCCATGCGGATGATTTGGAAGAGGCTCACCGACATTTCACGGCCATTTTCAAAGGTGAGGAAATGGATACCCGTATGAGTTTCCGTATGCGTAGCGGAGAAGGTAAATATGAATGGTGGGAATTCCGTAGTGCCTCTTATAACGGTCTGGATTCTGAGGCGCCTTATATGGTATTGGGTGTTTGTCAAAGTATACAGCGCTATAAAACTACCGAAGAAGAATTGATTGCAGCCCGTGACAAAGCTTTGCAGGCTGATACTCTGAAATCGGCTTTCCTGGCCAATATGAGTCATGAAATTCGTACTCCATTGAATTCTATTGTCGGTTTCTCCGATTTACTGAAAGATATTGATGCATTCAGTCCTGAAGAAGTAAAACAGTTTGTAGATACAATCAATACGAACTGTACTTTATTGTTGGCATTGATTAATGACATTCTTGATCTGTCTCGCATTGAGTCCGGTTCAATGGACTTCCGTTTTGCCGGATACAACCTTACGTTTGTAATGCAGCAGATCTATGATTCTCAGCGTCTGAGTATGCCTCCGGGTGTAGAGCTGGTCATGAAATTGCCCGAAGAAAGTAAATCCATAGTAACGGATTCTGTCCGCCTGAAACAGGTGATCAATAACTTCATTAACAATGCCAAGAAATTTACGACTCAAGGTTCTATAACCTTCGGTTTCTTTACGGAAGAACCGGGTTATACGGTCTTCTTTGTAGAAGACACCGGAAGCGGTATTTCGGAAGAAAACCAGCGACGCATATTTGAGCGTTTCTATAAAGTGGATAGCTTTACGCAGGGTGCTGGTCTGGGACTAAGTATCTGCCAAACCATTGTAGAGCGTTTCAGAGGGGAGATAAACGTATCTTCTGAATTAGGAAAAGGTACACGCTTTACAGTACGTGTACCCGATTTTAATGAATAATACGAATCAGTTTCAACCACTGATTTGCATGAATAGTATTATTCAACTCTTTTGCATCCGTTGGCTTGTAGGAATTCATCCAGCAATATTTCGTAATTCCCCTGTATCAGGATATGGTGGTTTCCCAATGGATTTTTGAGGAAATACTCTGCGGGTGTATCCATTTTAATGCGTACCTGTGTGCGACACATATTGATGTAGTTAGTATTCTCGGTTAGTGTACCTGTACTCAGGTAATACTCGTCCAGACATTCTCCGCCACATTTTACCAAAGTTACGTGTCCTGTAGGCAGGATTCCCTGAATACCGATACCCGTCTCTGTTTCAAAGTGGTTGCGGATAATGTATTGTTCGGTTTGTGCAATACCCACGGTGCAGTGTGCAAGTACGATTTCGTTGGTGCGTGCATTGATCATCGAAGGGTTTGCCATGAAAGAAGCTTTGCCAGTCAGCACTTTTACGGCAAGCTGGGTAAAGACAGATTGCAGGTCACCTTCGCAGCCGGCAATGATACCATCATCGTTCAATAGGGAGAGAGCGAGGCATCCGGTGGTTCCGGTTTGTTCTATCAGCTTGAAGCAGCTCAGAGTGAGTGCGCTCAGTTTTTCTTCTTCCACAATCCGCTTAATGGTACGATACAGGCGCATGGCTTTTATCAGATCCTCCGGTGTTGCTTCACGGCAGGCAAGCGCTTTACTGGCAAAAGCGGCGCAGGCTTCGCCCACTTCATCATTTGTGATCTGATTGTAATACTCATAAACGCGTTCCAGTGAGATGTCGGTGTATTCAATTCCCCAACGACGTTTGGAGAGCAGGTAATCTACATTGCTGGCAACAAGCCAGGAAGAGGGGGAACCTATTACGCCGATACGCGATCCGGAGAGCGCCCGTTGAGCTTTGAAGTTACTATGAAGTACGAAGATACGTTTGATGATTTCAGGTAGTTCTCCGTGGAGGATTTCACTTTTCATACCCCTGCCACGTAGCCAGGACGAGATTTCAAGCGCGGCAGCCAGTGAGTTTTGCATACCGTCCGCCAGTAAGATTGCAGGGCGGGGCAGAGACTCAAAGTGCTGGATAACCAACCGTTCTACACCGCCGGTAGCAATGAAAAGCAGACTGAAATCGTCTTTTGTGAGTTTGTTGATGTTTTGATATTCTACAATATTTACAGTGAAATATTTCTCCAGTTCGTTTAATATAAGTTCGTGTGAGCCGAGAATGGATGCTTGTTTATGAAGCAACGATGCAAATGTTATCAGGTTTAATACCATGGCATTGTATATGATTTACGATTTGACAATCAAAGGTACAATTTCTTTTGAAACCATCACTATCTTTTAAGTCATAGCTAGTGTTTTTAAACTTTTTTGCCAATGCTTTCCTGTCATTTCAAATAAAGTGTTACTTTTGCACCTTTGATTGCATATATATGAAAGTGTATCGCCAATCGTTAACATTTATTTGTCAAATTGTAAATACTTAGACATGCCAGCAATATCTATTCGCGGAACGGAGATGCCCGCGTCTCCTATCAGAAAACTGGCTCCTCTGGCTGATGCAGCCAAGCAAAGGGGAGTGCACGTATTCCATCTGAACATCGGACAACCCGACCTGCCCACACCGCAAGTCGCGATTGATGCTATACGCAATATCGACCGGAAAGTTCTGGAATATAGCCCCAGTGCCGGATATCGTAGTTACCGTGAAAAACTGGTGGGCTATTATGATAAGTTCAACATCAAGCTGACGGCAGATGATATCATCATTACTTCCGGTGGTTCAGAAGCTGTATTGTTTTCTTTCTTAGCGTGCCTTAATCCGGGTGACGAGATTATTGTTCCCGAACCGGCTTATGCCAATTATATGGCGTTTGCCATTTCTGCCGGTGCTAAGATACGCACCATTGCCACTACGATAGAAGAAGGTTTCTCACTTCCTAAAGTAGAAAAGTTTGAAGAACTGATTAATGAGCGCACCAGAGCTATCCTGATCTGTAATCCTAATAATCCGACTGGTTACCTGTATACCCGTCGCGAAATGAATCAGATACGTGACCTTGTGAAGAAGTATGATTTGTTCCTCTTCTCCGATGAGGTGTATCGTGAATTCATTTATACAGGTTCTCCTTATATTTCTGCCTGCCATCTGGAAGGTATCGAAGATAACGTAGTATTAATAGACTCCGTATCCAAACGTTACTCGGAGTGTGGTATCCGTATCGGAGCTTTGATTACGAAGAATGCGGAAATTCGTAGTGCTGTAATGAAGTTCTGCCAGGCACGTCTCAGTCCTCCGTTGATTGGCCAGATTGCTGCTGAAGCTTCTTTGGATGCTGATGAAGATTACCTGCGTGATACGTATGATGAATATGTAGAACGCCGTAAATGCCTGATAGACGGACTAAATCGCATTCCCGGTGTGTATTCACCTATTCCTATGGGAGCATTCTATACAGTGGCGAAACTTCCGGTGGATGACTCCGATAAGTTCTGTGCCTGGTGCCTTTCCGACTTTGAGTATGAGGGACAAACCGTATTCATGGCACCCGCTTCCGGCTTCTATACTACTCTCGGTTCTGGTCGGAATGAAGTGCGTATAGCTTATGTACTGAAGAAGGAAGACCTGACCCGTGCGCTCTTTGTGCTTTCAAAGGCATTGGAGGCATATCCGGGAAGAACGGAATAAAGTGATAAGGTGATAGAGTGATAAGGTGGTAAAGTAATAAAGTTATATCATTTTACCATCTTATCACCCTATCACTCTATTGCTCTATCACCCCCTATTACTCTATCGCTTTATTATTTAATTAATTAACCCTATGAGCCTGCCGTTGTTTTTGGCCCGACGTATTTACCGCGACAGAGATGCTGGAAAGCAAGTTTCACGTCCTGCCGTGCTCATTGCCCTGATAGGTGTTGCTATCGGTCTGGCGGTGATGATTATTACGGTGTCGGTGATTGTGGGGTTCAAGAGCGAAGTGCGTGGTAAAGTCATAGGTTTCGGTTCGGACATTCAGATTACGAATTCGGATGCTGCACGTTCCTATGAAACGCGTCCTGTGGTGGTGAATGATAGCGTTATCTCCATTCTTTCCGAATATCCTGAGGTAAAGCATGTACAACGTTATTCCACTAAACCGGGCATGGTGAAGACTGCCGAAGATTTTCAGGGCATGGTTCTGAAAGGGGTAGGACCAGAGTTTGATCCTGCCTTTTTCCGTGAACATCTGGTGGAAGGAGAGTTACCACAGTTCAGTGATACAGTTTCTTCCAATCGGGTCGTCATTTCTAAGGCACTTGCCACAAAGTTAAGATTGAAACTCGGAGATAAGATAGATACCTATTATATACAGGATGATATCCGTGCCCGCCGGTTGCAGGTTGTGGGAATCTATCAGACTAATTTTTCGGAATACGACAACCTCTTTCTTCTTACAGATTTATATCTTGTAAATCGTCTTAATAACTGGGAGCCGGGGCAGGTGAGCGGTGCAGAACTACAGGTACGCGATTATGATCGTCTTGAGGAAACTACCTATCAGATTGCTGCCGACCTGAACGGAATAGAGGATAAGTACGGAGAAGACTATTGTGTGCGCAATGTGGAGGAACTGAATCCCCAGATATTTTCTTGGCTCAGTATTTTGGATGTGAATATTTGGGTAATATTGATATTGATGGCCGGTGTAGCAGGTTTTACCATGGTATCCGGTTTATTGATTATCATCATTGAGCGTACTTCCATGATTGGTGTGCTGAAGTCTCTTGGTGCTAACAATACTACCATACGCAAGGTATTCCTTTGGTTCTCAGTTTTTCTTATCGGAAAAGGTATGTTATGGGGCAATGCTATCGGATTGGCATTCTATTTCCTGCAAAAGTGGTTTGGAATCTTTAAGCTTGATCCTGAAACGTATTATATGGATACTGTTCCTGTATCTTTCAGTATCCTGTTGTTCTTATTACTGAATATTGGCACTTTACTGGCATCCGTTCTGATGCTTTTAGGACCTTCTTTCCTGATTACACGTATCCATCCTGCCAATTCTATGAGATACGAATAGAAATGCCGCATTTCATCGTCCTAAATGCCACACCTCAACAAGTGAAATGTCACACTTCGTGGGTGATAAAGTGTGGCATTTGTTCTATTGAGTTGTGGCATTTGGGACGATGAGCTGTGGCATTTGAAATGCTAACCTTGCGGCATTGGAAAATAGTCATCTTCTTAAGAAATCACTTCTCTTTCTGAACTGGCAATAAAGCTTCCAGCGGAGTGATTGCATCGGCTGTAAAATATCGAATACCGGAAGGGTAAAGAAGTAACGCCGTTCTTCTCCGAGGTCCTTTGCCGTCTTATTGATAATCAAAGCTTGCATAGTGTATCGCAGGGCGAACATCAGAAATGCAATGCCGGCTGTCAGCCAGTGAAAATTCAGTATTCCAATCACCAGGGCTGCTATCCATGCTGCATGGAATAATAACCGTGTTGTAGTTTCAAAGCCAGATAAATAGCGTTGGATACCCCGGTAGAAATGTGCTGTACTCATATAGCTGATTTTCTCTTCCCGCCAGTCTTTGGCGCGGTAAATGGGTTGTACGCGTACCACTGCGTTGGCATCGGTCTCTATCCTCGTATTTTCGGCTGTAGCTGTCCTGTTGATGAATAAATCGTCATCTCCGCGTTGCAGGTTCAAGTGTGCTGAGAACCCTTTTTGGGCATAGAATAACTCTTTCCGGTATGCCATGTTGCGTCCGATACCCATATAAGGCTTTCCTGCCAGTGCATAGCCCAGATAGCGCATGGAAGTGAACAGATTATCAAAAGACACCCGTTTGTGCAGCCAGCCTTTTCCACGTTCGTATCCGCTGTATCCCAATACGATTTGTGCACGGGAGGTAAAGTTACGTGCCATGGTGCGCAGCCATTGGTTGCTTTCGGGCAGACAGTTTGCGTCGGTAAACACAAGCCAGTCATATTTACTTGCCTTTATTCCGAGAGTGATGGCCAGCTTCTTACGGCTGATGTAGCGTGAAGAACTTGGAACGAAGCTATGATACAGGTTCGGGTACTTTTCCCCTTGCAGGGTCAGGTAGTCTTCGCTTTCGTCCGTGTTGCCATCGTTGATGACGATCACTTCGAATTGCGGGTAATCTTGCTCCAGCACAGCAGGCAGATTGCGGCGCAGGTTTTCCACTTCCTCACGGGCATAGATGATGACCGATAAAGGTGGCAACTCCTGTGAAAAATGTATGTCACTTCGCTTTACGGCACGGCTACGGGTATGTATACGATTATAAAGACAAAAGTAATAAAGGAGTTGGATCAGGAAAAGGATACCGACAGCGGCAAGTAATGCTTGTTCTGTAGTATTGAATGTTAATGTTTCCATGTGGTCGTATGACGTTTTTTGTGTTGCAAATGTACACAAAAAATATGATTATACGACAGGTACCACCACAAACTTGCTTTCCGGGAAATACTTATTCAGATACCGGCGGATATACAGCATCGTATCTTCTTGTATTGTAGTATCTTCTACGGTAGGATAGAGATTATACAGCACCGTATCCAGCTGTATTCCTCTGCTTCGGATTGCCTCGAAACTGAGCAATGTATGGTTGATACTTCCCAGCTTGCCGGAAGTCACGAATATCAGTGGATATTGTTTTTCTGCAATGTAATCAATCGTCAGGTAATCTTCGGTAAGCGGAACCATTAGTCCGCCTGCACCTTCCACAAGCACTACATCGTAGCGTCGGGCAAGTTCTTGCGTGGCACGTTCTATCTTTCCGAAGTCAATCGGGCGGTTGTCGATGCGTGCAGCCAAATGAGGGGAGCAGGGATAAGAGAATATCTCAGGCATGGTCAATCCCTCACGATCCTCCTCTGTTATACCAATACCCATGAGGCGGCGGTGCAGGTCTATATCCTCGGAATGCCCGACGTTACCTGTCTGGATGAATTTTTGCGTGATAACACGTTTACCGCTGCCAATCAGTTGGCAGGCATAATAAGCTGTACAATAAGATTTTCCGGCATCCGTGTCAATACCACTGATAAAATAGACATTGTTTTCCATTGCTTTATTTGTTTTTCTTTCGTGTGACAATATAAATAGGATGGTACGTCAGAGTGACGTTGCCATCTTCTCGGCTGAACTGCTCGGTATATCCGTTGCAGAAGGTCTGTAACCGTCCTCGTGTCCATACTTTCTTTTCCGTTCCTGTTACTCCGGTTTCTTTCAGATGTTGCAATACCTGAAGTGGAGTATTAAAGGGGAGAGAAACTATTTCCTCTTCTGCGTATACAGTCTCAAAATGAGGAGCAAGCAGTTCTTTTAAGGTTTCTATCGACAGATACTCAAGTCCATGGCCTGTGAGTGTGTGGATTTCGCGCATATTTTCAGCGCCAAAGGTACTAAAAGCCAGATAACCCTCTTCCGACAGGAAACGATGACAACGGGCGAAGAACGCCTCTGGATCATTGAACCATTGCAAGGTAGAACAGGAAGTGATTAAATCCGTTCCTTCGGGAAAGTCCAAGGCTTCGGCATCCCCCGGAATGAATTGCACCATATTTTGTGAAAGCAAATCAGTAAGACATTCTCTCATTTCCGGACATAAATCATTCAGCAGCAAACTTTCCGGTTGTAGCTTGTCCAACAATAACCTGGAATAACTGCCTGTACCACATCCAAATTCTACGATACGATGAAAGAGGGAAGTATGCTCTGCCAGTAACCGTAACATTTTCTCGGCTACTTGTTGCTGTACCCGTGCTTCGCGTGAGTAGGTATCCCGTGCACGGGCAAATCGTTCTGCAATCAATCTTTTGTCCATATATCCTGCAAATAGTATCGGAACAGTTCAACTTGATAATGAGCATCTTCCGTATAATGTACCCGTATCTTTTTCCGGTTATTCTCTTCTTCTTTACGCCAGGCATTCAGTTGATTATCGGGTGGAATGATACGGTCGTTACTTCCCACTACTACTTGTTGCCAATGGAATGAAGTGGTAGGTTGTGCGAGATACATGCGTTCTATTTCAGCCAGTTCTTCTTTCAATTCTTCCAATGGTCGTCTGGGAGTAATATTCAGAAACTCTTTGAATGCCTCTCCGTTGAAGCACATCCTTCTTAGAAACTTATTTAGGGAAGAACCTGTCAAGCCTTCCAGGGTTCCGTGATAAATAACGGATGGAATGCCACACGTATCATCAATAGGATAGGGAGTACCGTTAATGGCTATGCTATTTTTGATTATGAGAGATGTATCTGCTTCCTGTAATTTATCCATTACCCGAGATGCAGCCCATACACCCATTGACCAACCGATTACATTGATTTCCTGATATGTTTTCAGCAATGAAGCATCAAAATCCAGTGTCCGGTAATCATAACAGAGCATATAGTCACTGTCCGCAGGTTGATAATCTTTGAATGGTGTTTCGTCGGCTCCCCATCCGGCAAAGAATAGCAATAGCCGGGGATGCCTGTCTTTTATTATATAAACTTGTTTCATAATCCTGTATATCTATATAATTATCTTTATCAGTTTCCTGATTTCTTCTTCCCTTATCTCCGCTGTCAACGAAAAACGAATGCGCGATGTTCCTTCCGGAACCGTAGGAGGCCGTACCGGCAAGGCATAAAACCCATGCCGTTGTAACTCTTCCGCCTTTAGAATCGTGTCTGAGCTTTTCCCTACAATCATCGGTACTATATAGCTGTCACTCGGACAAGTATATCCTTTTTCTTTTAAAGCTCTGCGAAGAATATTGCTGATATTTTTTAAATGTATTCTTCGCTCCCTGAATCCGGCCAATCGCCGCACAACAAACAAAGTCCATGCGATATTTACCGGAGGAAGAGCTGTTGTAAAAATAAGTGTCCGCATCCTGTTCACCAGATACTCCCGGATGGTGCGCCGACAAACGATATATGCTCCGGCTGATGCGGCTGCTTTGCCAAAAGTCCCTACCAGAAAATCAATCTCCCGAATACATCCGGCTTCTTCAGCACACCCCAGTCCTTGTTCACCCCGCGCTCCGAAAGCGTGTGCTTCATCCACGTAGAGTAACACATTCTCATACATACGTTTCAGTCGTACCAGTTCTTTCAGATCGGCTATATCTCCGTCCATACTGAAAATGCTTTCGGTGACAATAATCACCTGTCTGTATAACGCATGATTTTCAGCTAATAATCGTTCCAGTTGTTTCAGATCATTGTGCCGGTAACGGATACATTTTGCTGTCGAAAGTCGAATGCCGTCAATCAGGCTTGCGTGTACCAGTTTATCTGCCAGTATCAGGGTCTGTGCGTCGCTCACGGCAGGTAGAATACCTGTATTAGCGTGATAACCACTGTTGAATACCAGTGCTGCTTCAGTTCCAAAGAGTTCTGCGAGCGTCTGTTCCAGTTCCTCATAGATGGTGAAGTTACCTGTTAATAGACGTGATGAGGAAGATGTTGGCAAAAAACTGTCGGCTGTCAGTTCTTTCAGAAACTCCTCCCGCAAGGTCCGGTCTGTAGCCAGTCCCAGATAATCATTAGAGGAAAGATTTAGCATTCGCTGTCCGTTTGCGATGACATCCCGTCCTTCATGGATCAGGTCGGGTAATGTCCGCAGATTACTGCTCTCTTTCAGTTCTTGCAGCTCCTGCTGCATTTGCTCTATTATACTCATTCCATTTCTCCTATAATCTTCAACAATCCGCTTGTCAGCTTCGTCAATTGCTCCGGTTCTATGATAAACGGTGGCATGATGTATACCAGTTTTCCAAAGGGGCGTACCCAAATGCCTTCTTCCACAAATCGTTTCTGCATCCAGGCCATGTCTACCGGATCTTGTACTTCAATTACTCCGATGGCACCCAATACACGGACATCTGCTACCTGCGGAAGTAGTAGTGCTGGTTCCAGTTCACGCCACAACTGTTCTTCAATGCGGCTCACTTTTCCCTGCCAGTCATATTCCGGTGAAGTCAGCAAGCGTATGGAGGCGCATGCTACTGCACATGCCAGTGGGTTTCCCATAAATGTGGGACCATGCATGAAAGCACCCGGTGCGTGATTGGAAATCGTATCCGCTACTTTATTTGTGGTCAGCACTGCAGACAGGGTCATGTATCCTCCTGTCAATGCCTTGCCTATGCACATAATGTCTGGTTCCACGCCTGCATATTCCCAAGCAAACATCTTGCCTGTACGCCCGAATCCAGTGGCTATTTCATCAAAAATCAGTAATATATCATATTCCTTGCATATTCTGGCCGCTTCCCGCAAGAATTGCGGATGATAGAACCACATGCCGCCTGCACCCTGAACGATGGGCTCCAGAATCAGTGCTGCCAGTTCCTCATGATGTTTTTCTATAATATCCAGCAGTTCCAGTGCATCATCCGTATCCCAATCGCCATCGAACCGTGATTGCGGACGGGATGAAAAGTACCGTACCGGCAATGCCGAACCGAATAGGGAATGCATTCCAGTTATGGGATCGCATACGGACATTGCATTCCAAGTATCTCCGTGATAACCGCGTCGAATGGTTACAAAATTACTTTTTTTAGCCAGATGTGCCCAATCCGGTGCCGACTGACTCATGGCATACCAATACTGTACAGCCATCTTCATAGCTACCTCTACAGCTACCGAACCAGAGTCTGCATAAAATATCTTTTGCATGGATGGCGGTACAAGTGGTAACAGTAACTTACCCAGTTCTATGGCCGGGTCATGTGTCAGTCCACCGAACATGACGTGCGACATTTTTTCCGTTTGCTCCCGGAGAGCCTGATTCAGTACCGGGTTATTGTATCCGTGTACCATGCACCACCAGGAAGACATGCCTTCTATGAGCACCTGTCCGTTTTCCAGTGTAATGGTTGCCCCGTCTCCACGTCTCACTTTATATACAGGGAGTGGGTTGGTGGTCGATGTATAAGGATGCCATAAATGCTCCTTGTCGAATTGTGAGTCGCTGAAACGATATCCCGCATCTTCTATCAGCGCTTTGTCTTCCGAAACTTTAGATCCGAGAGTAGTTAGCAAATCTCCCACGATGGCGGAGTTTACACCTATGTACAAGGATTTTTTCACAGCTTCTTTTGTTAACTGAGAACGTCCGCCGGCAAATCGCAGATAAGCTGTCGGATTGATGAAACGGAACAAAGCAATGGTGGTCAGCACTTCTTCTTCTGTCAGTTGAGTTTGGTTTTCCAGCGGTGTTCCCGGGATGGGTTGCAACAGATTCAGGGGAATGGAAGATACTTCCAAATCTCTCAATGTAAAGGCAAATTCAATTCGTTGTTCAGCTGTCTCTCCCATACCGATGATACCGCCGCAACAGATATCCATTCCTACGCGGTGGGCGGCTGCCAGTGTCTGTAGTTTTTCTTCCTGCGTATGTGTGCTGCACAGGGTAGGGAAGTGGCTTGGGGCAGTTTCCAAATTACAATGGTAGCGCGTCACGCCTGCTGTATACAAAGCACGTAGTTCGTCTTCGTTCAGTAATCCCAGTGAAGCACAGAGTTGAATGGAACTTTTTTGCCTCATATAGCGTGCTGCTTCACACAGTTTCTCCATATTCTTTCCTGAAGGTTTCCGTCCACTGGTTACCAATGAGAAGCGTGCCACGCCTTGTGATTCGTTGTGTAGTGCATGACGCAGGCATTCCTCCTTATCCACCAGATCGTAAACATCCGCTTTCGTCTTATAGTGTGATGATTGGGCGCACCATTTGCAATTCTCAGGGCATCGGCCGGATTTTGCATTGATGATAGAACACATATCAAATTCCTGTGATGCCCGTGCGGTCGTAATCTCGTGTGCCGCTTCATAAAGGCTTTCCTTATCCGGCTGTGTAGCCAGCCATTCTGCTTCTGCCTGTGTGATGGGTACATCTTGCAGTACTTTGTTTTTCAATTCTTCTACTGTCATACTCTTACATTGGTTTTAGGAGAATACAAAACACAAATGACGCGGGGTGTGCAAATCTGAAAACAGCATTTGCATGATCCGCGTCATTTGTGTTCCACTCTTATTTATAATAGTGTTTATATCTTTCTTCCCGTCAGGACTGATGGTAGTCGGACACAATACAGACAGCAATCCTTTGAAACCGAAGATTTCAAGCATTGTTCCCAATCCGTTTTCACATCCCAATGGTATGCCTATATCTGTTTCCTGTCCTTTACCGTTATCTGTATCTTCTAGGTTTTGTCCGCCGCTTTTGCAGCCGGCCGATGTCCCGGAATTTTGTTTGGAAAGAGAACAATCTGCCACATTTTTTGGCAGACAACCAATAGTGACACAACGCCCCAGACTGGCAAATGCAGCATAGGCTTTCCGACTCCATTTCCGGAAGCGTATAGTCATTCTATAAAGTTGTCTTTTCCTCATGATATTGGGCTATCGGTATTGAACCGATAGCCGGTATTATTTTTGTTAATCGGCTGCAAATGTAACAAAAATATTTTCGTTTGTGCGACTTCTCGCAGATTACTCTGTTTTATTTAGTCATCGATATCAATTACCCGCATCTTCGAATCGAACTTGATTTCCCAACGATTAGACAGCTTCACTTCATATTCTTTTTTATCTTTCTCTATCTGTACGATCTTAGTATCCGGATAGTTAGTCTTTACATAAGTGCGGATAGCTTCCGGGATGATTTGTGCAGGAACTTCACTCTGCTGGCATTTAACTTCTGTCCATTCTCCCGCCTTATCGAATTCAACTTTTTCTCCATTAGTGAAGACTACATCGTAACTCTTATAGAACAATTCCGTTTCCTGTTTCGCCAATGCTACTTTGTGATCTTTAAAATAAGTGTTGAGGAAGGTCTGAGCCTTTGCTGGAAGTTGATTGATCTGGATGGGTTTATCATTATCTGCCATAACCATTGTGTGCATTGTGAACATACATACTAATAACAAGACTAACTTTTTCATATTCTTCTATTTTTAATAATTAATACTTTGGTTTATTATGATATTGCAAATATAGAAGGAGAATCTGGACAGAAACTGGAATAAATTTTTTTTTTAAAGTTTAAAAGCAGGAACGAATTCACTTAGTTTCCCATTGTAAGTCAGTGTCAATTTATGCATTGCCCTTGTTACGGCTACATAGAGCATACTTTTATCAATAGTTGAGTTATAATTTTTATCATTGACATGAGGAATGATAGCTTCATCAAATTCTAATCCTTTTGCCATGTGAGATGAGGTAACGATGATACCCTTCACAAAAGCGGAACTTTGATTGGATAGAAAATAAACTTCGGCAGTATATGTCTGTAGACTTTCTGCCAGCTCTTTTGCTTGTGCTTCAGTTTTACATACTATTCCGAGTGACTTATAACCGGATTTCTTGAAGGATGAAATCAGGTCGATAATACCGGAACTTTCCTTTTCTGTATTCTCAAATTGTAGGACTGAAGGGAATTCACCATGTCGCATGATTGGTTCTAATTCATTATTCGTTTGAATTTTCTGTGCAAAATCCGTAATCTCAAATGTAGAACGGTAACTTTTGCAAAGCTTCATTACTTCGCCCATAGTGAATGCTTTTCTGATCATTCCGGCAGTTGACGAACCATAAGGATTGACAGACTGGGAGGCATCTCCAAGAATTGTTTTCCGACAGGGATAAAGTTTCTGGATAACTTTGTATTGAATCGGAGAGTAATCCTGCATCTCGTCTATCAAAAGATGCTTGACACAGTATTGGGTAATATTCCCATCTAAAGCCAGATGTAAATATGCTAAAGGGGCCAGGTCAGTGTATTCCAGTATTCTGTTTTTCCGTAATTTGAATAGTTCGGGTTTACCAATCCATTCAAAGAACTCTTTATAAACTTGAAGATCATTGTTACCTGCAAACATTCTTTTTATTTCTTTCTTCAACAGATTCCTGTCGGCGGTGGTAACCGTAAAGTAGTATTGTACCTTCATCATTTCCAGGAGGTAGTCTGTCATCGCCTCAAATCGTTGACGCATGGGATAGCGATTGAAGCGTCTGAATTGCTCTTCAATATATTCAGAAGGGATAGTGATGTGCCTGGTGAGTTTTACGTCTGTAGCTTTGAAATAGTTATTCTCCATATAGAGAATAAACTTATCAAGCTGCGAAATGAAATCAAAGGAGGATTTATATTTTATCCGTTCTATGAAACCCTGAGTCGTTTTCCCAAGTAATTCCGTTACCTGTTCAAAAAAGCTCTGGTATTTGTATTTATTTTCAAGAACTCCCGAAAGAATCTGTTCCATACTGGTTTCAGGCACACTTTCTTCTCCTAACTCAGGAAGGACATTTGAGATGTAATCGCCAAAAACTTTATTGGGTGAGATTATCAGTATGTCTTTTGAAGATATATCCCCTTTCAGTGTATAGAGCAGGTAAGCGATGCGATGTAAGGCGATGGACGTTTTGCCCGATCCAGCAACTCCCTGGATAATTAGTATATGGGCTTCCTCATTGCGAATAATCCGGTTCTGTTCCCGCTGGATGGTAGTAACAATATTCCTCATTTTATCGTCTGCATTACTGCTGAGTTCTTTTTGAAGAATTTCATCGTGAACCGTCAGCGAACTTTCTATCATGTACTCCATTTTACCTTTGCGGATGCGGTACTGACGTTTGAGCGAAACATCTCCACTGATTTCACCGACGGGAGAGGTGTAAGTTGCTTCTCCCAGTTCATAATCGTAGAACATACTGGAAATAGGAGCGCGCCAGTCATATATCAGATTCATCTTGCTTTGAGAATCGTAAAATGTGTGTATACCTATATAAATAGGTAGAATATTGGCACCGTTTTTCTTTTCTTTAAAATCTATCCTCCCGAAATAAGGAATATCCAGTATCCTGCCCAGTCGCCTGCGTTTATCAATCACACTTTCACCCAGTGCAAAATGATTGAGGATACTCTCGCGCATAGAACGGATTTCATGAGGATCAATATCTTTGTTCGACCAGATATAATCTTTATATTCCTGTAAGGTTTCTACATGTTCTTTGACCGAAGTATCAGTGTTATGAATCGTATCATTTATGATACTGATGACTTGTTGCAAGTGTACTCTTTCTTGTTGCTCTGTTTGATAAAGTGTCATAGTTCTTCTAATTTTTTAGCTGAAAAGTTTGGTAAGGGTGGCAAAGTTAGTTCAATTTGTCAGATTATTAAATAGCTATTTATAGCTATATATCCATCCTTTTTTCTACATTTGCAAGTCATTTCAAAAGAAAGAATATGGATATCCTTGATCTTGCCAGGCGAAATCAGCAGAAAGCCTGGAAAATAATAGAAGACACAAAAATCATTCCGACTTGGGAAAGTGTGGGTGCCAGAGTGAATCTCGTAGGTTCTTTGAATACGGGGTTATTGATGAAACACCTGGATATTGATTTTCATATTTATACCCCACAGTTTAGTTTGTCTGACAGTTTTCAGGCGATGGTAAAATTGACAGAGAATAAATCTTTTATGAAGATGGAACATAAGAATCTGTTGGATACTGAGGCGGAATGTGTGGAGTGGCATGCCTGGTATCGGGATGCAGATAATGAGCTTTGGCAGATTGATATGATCCATATTCTGGAAGGTTCCCGGTATGACGGCTATTTTGAAAAGTTTGCTGAACGGCTTTCTGCTGTTCTGACTGAGGAAACAAAGTATGCTATTTTAAAACTGAAATATGAGACTTCTGAGTCGGAAAAGATTATGGGAGTGGAATACTACGTAGCTGTTATTCGGGATGGCATACGCAGTTATGAGGAATTCATGGAATGGAGAATCCAACATCCGGTTACAGGCGTTATGACCTGGATGCCGTAAATAAGGTATTTCTTCCGGGTTAGCTTAGTACCCCCAATTCCAATCCTGCATTGATAGCCTCTATCGAATTTTGTACTCCTAATTTATGCAGAAGGTTTTGTCGGTGAATATGAACCGTATGAATACTTATGCGGAGATTATAAGCTATTTCTTTACTCAACAGCCCTTTTTGGATAAGCTGTAAAATCTCCAGTTCACGCTGTGTCAAATGGATTCGTGGATTCGTAAGTAAGGTAGGGGAGAAAGTCTGTCCATTCTTTAGATTTAATACAGTACAATCTACCTGATCCGAATCTTTTTGATTCGGTGCGATATCCATGCTCCCGAGTATGAGCCATGCTTTCCCGGTACTGTCTTTTTCTAAAACTTGTAGCCTGCTGATAACCCGTACATACTGCTGCCTGGTATTTTGTACCCGGTAACTGTAGATATTGGAATAATCATTCCTCTGCTCCGGAGGCAGACTATAAATGAATTGACTTAACCGAATCTGCAAGGCTTGCAATTGTTGTTGGTCATCGGGGTGGATGCGAGATTCCAAATAATCTCCCTGTCTCTCCAATGTAGCTATCTTATGGCTGTCATAACCCAGTAAGTCTACAAAGTTAGAGGAGGCAAAGGCATATCTGAACTTATATACATCCACCACAAAGGTACAGCTTTGGTTAAGGCGGGACATTTGGTGGAGCATTAATTTATCACGCTCCCAGATGCTATAGTCAATATCGGCAGCAGATAAATTCTGTCTGACCCACATTTCCTCTCTTGTAATGTCGGTTGGTTTCATACAGGATAGTTCTTTGATTGCAAAAGTATAACAAGTAACTGTTTATCCTTGCATGTCTATCCTGCTTTTTTGTTATTTTCCCTATATTTAAAGGTCATGCGTAATTATTCATTACTTTGATATTCAAAGAAGTCAGTCTTCACTGACGGAATTAGGACGTACATTAATAATCAGCTTGCCATTTTCTAGTTGATACCATTTTTCAAAAGGTGTTCGTAGAAAGTTCCAACAGAAACGCAATGAATCCTCATCAAATTCGTCTCTTACCGGTTCTTTCTTAAATACTACAGGGGTTAATTCGGTAGCTTTTTCAGTAGCAAGTACACGTCCTACTGTTTGAATGCTTCAATCTGTCTTTCATTTGTAGTTGGGAAGGACGATTTAGTACATATCCTATTTGCTGCCAATACATCAGGTCTTTACTGTGAAAGACAGGAATTCCGGGGAACCATTCGAAGCTGGAAGCTACCAAGTAATAGTCGTTTCCTACTCGGCAGATACTGGGATCGGGATGAAATCCGGAGACGATAGGATTCTTAAAAGTGGCTGTTTCATGATTCTGTCCTTTCATCGATATTGGCCATCCGGTAAGTGATCCGATAAAAATAAGAAGAGAAAGATTTTTTTATATTGTCATTATGTATTATTTAATCTGAAAGCAAATGTAAGGGGAAATTTGGGACATGGAATAGTAGTCATTTGTCTAAAAATAGCTCTATTTGATTATTTTTGCTATATTTGGCGTGTGAAATTCAAATAAAACGATTGTTCAACTTATGAAGCACCAACTCTGTATATAGCTACGCTCCACGAATAGCACCTTCCAATAAAAGCTATTCTGCTATTTGACGGATTTCTGTAGTTCGTCACAGAGTTTTCATACCTGATTTATTTATATCGAGTGGCATGCGGCTATGTATATAGTTGTGTGGCATGCGCTTATTCTAGTGGAATAATGAATTATACCTATAAACAAATATGTCTCATCAATTTTCCTGTAATGATGAGCATGCTGATGGAGCAATTAATCAATATTACTGATGCTATTTTTCTGGGACATGTGGGCGAAGTGGAGTTAGGAGCTTCTGCACTTGCAAGTGTTTATTATCTGGTCATTTATATGCTGGGATTTGGTTTCAGTCTCGGTTTGCAGGTCATGATTGCCCGCAGGAACGGGGAGCAAAGATACAAAGAAACGGGAAAAACCTTTTTCCAAGGTCTATTCTTTTTGAGCGGGTTGGCCGTATTCTTAAGTTTTACTTCCTATGTGTTGTCACCTGTTATCTTGAAGTTTTTTATTCATTCTCCAGAGATTTATAAAACTGTGGTCGACTATCTGGAGTGGAGATGTTTCGGCCTGTTATTCTCTTTTCCGTTTCTTGCATTTCGCGCTTTCTTTGTTGGGATTACGAAAACGAGAGTATTGTCGTGGGCAGCTACTCTCGCAGTTCTTATCAACATCCCATGTAATTACTTGTTTATTTTCAGTTTTAATTGGGGGATTTCAGGGGCGGCAATAGCTTCTTTACTGGCTGAAGCCAGTTCTTTATTGATATTGGTTATCTACGTCTTCTTGCAAATGAACAAAGAGAATTGGGGGTTAAGACTTGTTTACGATGGGAAACTATTAAAGTCACTTTTTCATTTATCTGTATGGAGCATGATGCATGCTTTCATTAGTGTTATTCCGTGGTTTCTCTTTTTTGTGGCTATTGCACGGTTGGGGGAAGTACAATTGGCTGTATCCAATATAATCAGAAGTATTTCTACTGTTTTCTTTGTGATAGTCAATTCTTTTGCAGCCACTACCGGTTCGCTGGTCAGTAACCTGATTGGTGCGGGAGAGGGGAAAAGCATGTTCCGGCTTTGTGGTAAAATCCTCAGATTAGGATATGCAGTTGGCTTTCCCCTAATAATTATTGCTCTGTTATTAAATAAGCAAGTTGTCGGATTTTATACAGATAATCCTGCATTGATAGAGTTTGCTTATTATCCGTTTATTGTAATGTTACTGAATTATACATTTGCTCTGCCCGGTTATGTTTTTATGCATGCAGTAACAGGTACAGGCAATACCCGGATTGCATTTATTTTTCAGATATCCACTATAGCTTTCTATCTGGTTTACCTATATCTGTTGAGTTATAGTTTCATTGCTACCCTTCCGGTATATCTGATGGCTGAGTATCTGTTTGTGATTCTCTTGGGTGTACAATCTTACATATACCTGAAAATGAAGCAGCATCGATAAAGATCAATATCTCTATTTGATGGGTAGAGTAACAATCATTCGTGTACCTTCCTTATATGCAGGATATATTTTTATCTCTCTAGCAAGCCGTTTTGTGATGAGCCGGCAGAGATACAATCCCAGTCTATTGCCGGGCATAAAAGTGTCAAACTTGGAGAAGCGATTGAAAACTTTTAATATCAAAAAGATGTGTGCAAAAATGCTAAAAGCAAGAAAAGAGGGCATTACTGTTGCTAAATCTATGTTTATTGGACTATTTATACCCCGGTACAATTGGAAAATAACAACTTGTTACCAAATCAATGAGAAAAAAGTCGCATAGGCAAAAGAAAAGATAACAGGACTATAAACTATAAAAAATGAGGTTGTGCCAGCGTTTTGACACAACCTCTTTTTCTTGAAAGTGGTGCCACCAGCAACCGAAAGTCGGTTTGTATGACACTATTTCTCAATAAGTTATATCTTTATCACGATGTTAGTCCCTTGAATAAGGTTTTCACAGCTTTGCACCGTTCGACATCAGTTTGTATCTTGGGTACGATTTCTGAATGCAAAGTTAGTGATTTAGTTTAATATTATACTATGAAAAGAGTCTTTTATTGTTAAAATCCATACGCTATCATATCATAGTAACAAACAAGCTTTCTATAATAGCTTTTATATTTACCGTTATTAATCATATAATAATCAAAATTTTCAACAAGAAATTCTCTGATTAGCTTAATATCGTCTGGTCTTATTTTAGCATACATAACAAAAAAACAAATTTTGTCTTTATCAAATTGTTTGATTATATCAGATACATTTTTTTTACTATATTTTTGAAGATACATTTTTTTATAAGCTTTGCTTTCTAATTTTTCTTTCTTGTATAATTCGAGCCCTTTATATGGTGATTTTTTCATTTCCTCAATCGAAGAAATTCCTACATCTCTTAGGAACTTGAACTTAGGAACATAACCTGGACATTCGGGTATCGATATTTTTAAGATATTATCCGAATCTAAATGTGCTTTGTTTATACCTAACACATCTTGTATGATTTCATTTATGCCAATAGATGTATATCCAATAGAAGAAGGTTGATTAGAAACAACACCAACTCCCCATAAAAATTCAATATCAAACGTATTTTCTATATTGTTACCATCGATTACTGCCATCTTATTCTTTGGGTCTTGTGTTAGAATTAGTTCGTAGAACTGTTCTTTGCAGAATCTTAGAACTTTTGTTGGTATTTTTCTTTGTATTGAATTTATAGCATAATATATTGGTTCATAGTCAAATGCAGAAATAATAGTTATAGGAAGATTTATATCTCCAATAACCATAGATGACTCACTAATTACAGGGATTGCATTGGGGGTTTCATTGAATTCCACAAAAATGAGATTGTTCTGTAGTAATTTCATTTTTTCAGAATTTAAGCATAGTACTATAGAGGAAATTAGCGCTATAATATTAGGGTCATTTAAAGAGTATCCTATGAATATTATGGGATGTTCGACAAAAAGAGTTATTAATTTAGCTGCTAGATAAGGATTTTTATTAGCAAACATATCATAGTCTTTTTGAGTAACAACTAACGATTCTGGTATAGTAATAGAACCATGTATTTTGAAGATTTCTCCCATTAACATACTATCAGAAAATAATAATTCTTCTTGTCCGATGTAGATTTTATAGTCAGGGAATACTTGGTCAATAAAGGTGTCCCAGTTAGTCGTGATTATGCCATCTATGTTTAGTTTCTGAAGTATTTCAATTTCTTTTGTTAGGGTTTTATAATCTGATAAATAGGGCTTTATCTTAGATTGGAGATATTCAGAAATTGCATATTTAAATGCTGACTCTTCAGAACAAAACATATCTCCATATTTCTGACAGAAATGAGAAAAGACATCATCCTCCCATATTTTCTTTTGGAAATCTTTTGCTATCAATGTGGCGACTAAAGGTAATACACCATTAGCATTTGAATTATAATAACCATATGGTTTACCTATCTGTTTAGCAAAAACTTTCAATAGTTCATCCCATTTTTCTAGGCCTATATATCTTCTGGAAAATCCAGAACCAAGGAAAAGAAAAGGTGATGTTGCCTTTTTTGATAAAATATTTATTAGTTTATTTTCAAAGTTCATAGTAGTATATTTTATTTTAAATAGTATCCACCATTTTTTTGTGCTCCTCTAAATTCTATCAGTCCTAATTTCACCAAAGAATTTAAATAGCGTTTAGCACTAGGAATACTCTTATTTATTAATTCCGCTATCTTGGACGAATTAAGTCCCGGATATAGTTTGATAATGTTTAGTACTTCTCGTTCCTTTAAATTTATAGTATCATTTACGGTATCATTTACGGTATCATTCTTGATGCTGACTCCTCTTTTAAACACTGCTGTAAACATTCCCTCTGTGTGAAATTCTGGTTCGGGCAGATTCGCCTCCTTCATGGCTTCCTGCATACGAGGAATACCGGACGCAACTCTTTCAACCAAGTGCATACGGGTAAATAACCCAAATATTAGAGGGTTACGTGTCATGCTTTTATGCCCGAAATCTTTAGCTACAACAGGTAAAAGTCCTCCGGGATTGGAAATCTCTACCCGGTCATCAAACATTTCTATCATAATGCTTGCGCCTTGTTCGTAGTAATCACGGTGCGACAGTGCGTTTATAATGGCTTCTTTAAATACAGTCAGAGGTATTTCCCAAATTTCCTCTCTTGGTCCTGCTCCCTCTATTTTATAAGCTACTTGCAGTTTGCTTTCCAGCCAAGACATTGCCTGTAAATACTGTTGGTACAATGAACCTCCGAAAGCTTTATCATCTATAATATAGACTTTATTCGTCCCCTTGAAAAGAACACACCTTGTAATAGCGTGTGGAAACTTTCGTTCAGGTTGTTTTCCAAAGAACATCGCCGCACCGTTCTTTGCCGTTCCATTCTCGGTAAACAGTTCCAAGTTCTCAAATATTTGTTTGTCGGGTGTGGACGGACTTAGTTTGGCTTCTGTTCGGAAATCCTTAATCATCTGTTCGTCTGCATCCATGTAGATATTGAACCAATGGCAGGGTATATGGTCGAAAAAGATTTTGTTACACTCCTGAAAGAAGCTGCGCATTTCTTCGGCTGTGTGAAGTTTCTGTGAGTTTGCCCCCTCACGGACATAGATAGAACCGGAAAATATATAAGGTTTATCCTTGCCGGACGGAACATCAATCACCCAAACAGTTTTATTCACAAGATTTACGGAATACAATTCACAGTGAAGTGCAGGAGATATTTCGCTGATAGAACCTTGAATGGCAGAACGCTTATCGTTTTCTAAGTTAGTATCTACCACTTGCCCGTTATCATCTACTCCAATAAGCAAATATCCTCCCTCTGCATTGGCGAAAGCACATATTTCCTCTGTCAGTTCACGAACCTTTGAAGGAACACGAACTTTAAACTCCACATTATAGCCCTCTCCACTGTCAATGAGTGATTGTATGGTTTCTGTATTCAGCATAAGTTTTTATGACGATGATACAAAATTAGTTATTATGAAAATTAATCAATTCTCGTTTTCTTCAGCCATTTTTTTATATCCCCAATCAACCAAATATTTAATGAATGGAATAAGCTCCTTGCCTGTCTCGGTTAAAGAGTATTCGACTTTTGGGGGAACTTGGGGATACATTTCACGATGAATCAAATTATCCATTTCCAACTCTCTCAAGGTTTGTGTGAGCATCTTTGTACTTATGTCGGATATTTCACGGCTCAGTTCACCATATCGCATAACCGTATGTTTTGACAGAGCCCAAAGAATACGTCCTTTATATTTCCCTCCTATCCGTTGGAAAGCAAAATCAAGCACACAAATATCTTTTTTAATGTTCTTATTCATTTTTATTTGAGCACATTAATTTGATAATCAATATTCGATACCTTTTAGTCTGTATCATACTAAATTGTACATACTTGATACAAAGATAGTAAACATTTAACTTTGTGGGAAATATTAAAAGCATAAAAATGAAAAAACAGAAAGCATTAATTCTTATAGACCTCCAAAATGATTATTTTGAAGGTGGATTATATCCACTGGTAGGCAGTTTGGATGCTGTATTAAAAGCGCAAAAACTTATACATTATTTTAGGTTAAATTCCCTACCAGTTATATATATACGGCATATTTCATCTAGACAGGATGCAACTTTTTTTCTACCTGATACTATAGGGGCAGAAATACATAGCAGTGTTGCTCCGATAAAAAACGAAGATATAATTATTAAACATTCTCCGAACAGTTTTTATCAGACAGAATTAAATAATTTGTTACAATCTAAAAATATCACAGATGTAGTTATTTGTGGTATGATGACACACATGTGCGTGGATGCTACCGTAAGAGCAGCTAAAGACTTGGGATATAAATGCACTATAATACAGGACGCTTGCGCTACTAAAGCTTTAGAATTTCAAGACTTTAAGGTAGAAGCAGAAAAAGTGCAAGCTGTTTTTTTAGCTGCATTAACACCATTTTATGCCACTGTTAAATCGACTGATGAGTACATAAAATCATGTTTAACACTTTAAATTAAAGAAAATGAAAAGAATCCTTGAATTGAGTATATTTCAGTTGTTATCTGAATATACTCAACACAAAGCATCTGTTGCAGAGTTGACAGATGCTATCAATGAATTGACTGCTTATTTGGTAGAAATAAGTACAGTAGAACAGGATTATGCAGTTCTATTACGTTATTATTCAATGGGATTAAACAGGCTCAAATTGTATCGTATGCAATTTGGGCAAAAGGAAAATACCCTTTATGCAATTTATTGATGAAGCAATAGGAATAATAAATACAGAAATTTATATTATAAGGTTACGAATTAAATATCCCGAACAGTTTAGGACACATTTTAATACACAACAACTATCTCCTCTCTACTTGGCTGATAAAACAAACTTGATTGACATCATGGAAATGGTAAGCGGTCTGTTCCTCTCCAAAGACATCGTGTATCAGAACGGTAAGCCCGCCTACTTAGTGGACTTGGCGAAAGCCTTTGAATGGCTGTTCAACATCAGGATAGGCGACTGTTACCAAAAACATGAGGACGTGATAAAACGAAAGCCGGGCAAACTGACCGGGTTTCTTAATGGATTGGTAGAACTTATCAAAAAGGAACATGACAAGAAAGGATATAGATAATCAGTAACTTATGATTTATTTATAGGGGATTCCATTAGTTCCCCCGTAATTTCTTTGCGCCTGTTTTCTGAACTTTGCTTCATCAATCGATTGACAGACCATAATGTATAATCAGAAAAATGAAGCAATCATGTATATAGAGAATGACGATTTCAGCGTATGGATGCAGAAGCTGTACGCCAAACTGGAAGAACTCTGCAAGGATGTACGGGTACTGCGCAATGCCGACAGGGTGCTGCCCGAAGATGACAACCTGCTGGATAATCAGGACTTGTGCCTGCTGTTCAAAGTAAGTATCAAGACCCTGCAACGCTACCGGGCTATCGGTGCGCTGCCGTACTTCACAATCAGCGGAAAAGTGTACTACAAGGCTTCCGATGTCCGGGAGTTCATCAAAGAACGGTTCAGCGTCACCACGCTACGCCAGTTCGAGAAAGAACACTGCACGAAGAAAAAGAAGTGAATTAGAAAGCCGGGGCGGTTCTGCTCCGGCTTCGCTTTGGGTTTATGGTTTGCCCAGCTTGTCGGCTTGCTCCTTTAGCTTGTCGGCTTGCTCGTTTAACATCCTTGCCCGTTCCAACGCTTCCGCCTGTTTCCTGCTGCGGTATTCAAAGCCTTTCACCGAATCGGTCAGGCTTCGGATGAAATCGTTGTCCCGTTCCCGGCTGAACTTCGTTTCCAGCAAATCAAGGCTGCTGCCGTCTGCCTTTCCTTTCATCAGGATATAGCGGTATCTTATATCGTTGTCCTGTAACCGCTGCATTCTTTGTATAAAACGTACATTCAACACAAGCGACACAAGACAAATGATTATCCCTGCTGAAAGAAGAAAGAACTTGGGTTTCAAATAGGGAGTTACCCGGTATGTCAGTTTGCCGTACCATGAAACGGGCGTTATTTCTCCGGCTGGTGTATCATCAGCCGGGAACAACACCTTTAACCGCTCCTTGAAATATCGGTGCGAGGTCACGATAAGCCCCTTTATATCTTCAAGGTCTTGTTTTTGTTTCTCGGACTGCCCTTTTCTGATATTGCCGATTTGGTTTAGAATCTCCTGCACCGTATTTTCAGTAATGCCGGATTTGCCCTGCATTTCCGAAATGCGCTGTTCGATAACGTCCAGTCGGTTAATCGTTTCCTCCCGGCTGGCTGGCGTTACCTGCTTCTCCTGCTGTTCTTTCAGTTCCGTGACCATGGAGAGAAGCCCCTCCAAAATTAAGTTATTTTCCATGTCCCTATAATTTTAAGTGTCGTTTCTTTTTCTTCTTTTTTCTTTCACCGGGATTGTCGGGCGTTTCATCAGCCGGAGAGGACGGGGCGGAGAACAGACCACCCAAGCCTGCCAGTAACGGACTGTCGGCTTTGCCCGGTGTCTGCGCTGGTTCCTGAACAGGTGCGGAAACCGTCTGTCGGTTGCTTCCGGCAGTGTTCAGCCCCACATCCCCGAAGCATTTATCCAGCTTGGAGAAACAGAAACTGCGGTCTATCTCCGAACCCTTGAACGTGTATCCGCCTTTGGAAAAGGATATGCCCTGCACTTCGCCAGTCTGTCCCCTGTACTTGAAATGAATCCCGATACCCTTTTCTGCCAGCCGGGTTTGTAACTGCCGCCAGTTCCTTGATTTCCCGATTTCATCCTTTACGGCATTGTAAATCTCGTATTTGGATTTGTCCGGCTCTCTCAAACTGTGCTGCTTTACATGCTCCTTGCCTTTAGCGAAATAAAGCCCGTGTTTGGCTTTCAGCTTCTTGCATACCTGCTCGTTGCGGTACATGTCGTTCCTGTCCGAAATGGTCTTGCCGTTGTTGTCTATGCGGTTGAACACGATATGCACGTGCGGATGTTCCCGGTCTTGGTGGCGCACGATGATGTACTGCGTATCGATGATTTTCATTTCACGCATGTACTCCTGCGCAAGCTGTACCATTTTCCCGTCTGTCAGCTTGGGTGCGTCCACCGGGGAATAGCTTAGCGCAATATGTCCGACAGGCTTTTTCAGGTCGGGGTTCATCCCGGCTTGCAGAATGAAACTGCGTATGATGTCCCGGTTGCTTTCCGCTAACACCCCCTCCGCATGAAGCAAAGCTGCCTGTTCCTTGCCGAGTACATAGTTCACGCAGCCTTTAAATCCGCTTCCCTTTTTTATTTTTCCAATCATCCGACAGTTGGTTTATGATTTCGACAATCCTGTTCTTGAGTTTCACCAGTTCCACCGCTACCAGTGCGAAACCTCCGGCATTCGCCCGGTGCGCCAACTGGTTGATGTTGTTGGCTTCGCCCGCCAGCCTGCGGATAGTGTCCGCATCCTGCCTGTTCAGCCGGGGCGTTACCTCTGCCGAAACGACCGCCTGCCGGACGTACTCGCTGACGTGCAGCCCGGCTTCGGTGGCTCGCTTCCTGATTGCGTAGAACTGTAACTCGGTCAACTTCGTGCTGACTACCCGGTTCTGCTTGTCTATCCGGCTTTTTGCCGGGCGACCTCCCGGTTTGTTCCTTATCCCTGTCATACGTTTTTGCTTTTAGGTGGTGTCTTAAAAAATTGCGACCAACGGGAGAAATTTTCTTTGCTGCCAAGCAAAGCAAGGTGTTTCGGTCTACCGAAACATAACCTTGCTCTCCCTAATCACACCGCCTGCCGTCGGTTCATGCCGCCAGCCTTGCAGGTCACATCCTTAGCCCTCTCTTTCTTTTTTCACCCGGATTTTGTCTGTTATCATGCTCCGGCTGGGGCTTGTCGGTAACTGTCAAATCTTGGGATTGCTTCACTTTAAGGCTACGCAGATAGTCGTTCAGGTCATTGTGACCGCTGTACAGGTGTGATGCGTCACGTACACGCCATTTGTATTCCTGCCTTATGGCTTCAACCGCTTTCCTGCCTGCCTCGTCATTGTCAAGCATACAGTGTATATGCCCGTAACCAGCCAGCGGATATAAGGCTTTATCTACGTTGGCGGTGGAGTTCAGGATAACGTAGTCCTGCCAGTCGGTACAGGGCATACCCGGGCTTTCCCGCTGCCGGATAGTTAGGAATGAAAGATAGTCCATAAAGCCCTCGAACACGAAACAGGTATCTCTCGGCTCTCCCTTTTGCTTTATGTGGGTGATGTCTTTCGATGTGCTGCCCTTGAAACAGGGATTGCGAAGCTCGTAACCTCCTGAATCATTCCTGAACGCCAGCGCAAAATAAGGCTTCCCACCGATGCGGTAATACATTTCCTGCACGTATGGGACTGCCGTTCCGGGGGAAATCCCCCTTTCCTGCAAGTAGCGCATGAGTGCCGGATTCTGTAACGGCTGGATTCTGCGTATTTCTATCGGGCTGGCTGCTTGCCTTTTCGTGTCCCTTTCGGGCAGGTCTTTCCCGTGAAAGGAAAAAGAGGCGGTGTTGCCCTGTTCTAGTCGGCAGATAGCGCCGTAGGCGTTGCACTGGTGCTGCTTCATCACAAGGTCGATGAGCGTCCCGCCCTCGCCAGTTCCGTAGTCACACCATAGATTGGCGTTATAATCCACCTTGAAACTCGGCGTGTTGTCCTCCCGTAAGGGGCTGCGGTACATCCCGTAGCTTCCCTTTTCCGTGACGGGCTGGATTCCCAAAGAGTTCAGGTAATCCTTGATACTGATATTGTTGGCTTCCTTATAGATCATAATCTTTATTTTTTTATTTAACGATAGTAATAATGAAGCAAGAAGCGAGTAAGAAGAAGCACGGGACACTACTACATCTATCTTTTTCTTTTTCAACGGATTGTAGTACATGTAGTAACATAGTAATTATTTATCCTTTAAAAAAGGAATAAATATATTCTATATATTAGACATTATATCGAATAAGGTTTTAGGATACTGATAATCATAAGCCCTGTTCCTTATTCTGTATAAACTCTATTATATTGCCGTTTTTTCTTTTTCCCGGATTTTCCAAAAGTTTGGGATTCTATCTTACTTCATACTACATAATTGGTAAACTGTTGTTTATTAGATTATTATATGTGTATCAGACAATATGTAGAAGCTACTACATTCCGGTTCTACCCGTAATCATCCCCTGTACGGGAAGCCGGAACGGGCTTTATCCTGTACCCATATACCGGATAATGGTTGTTGTTGATGCGCTTCTGTACCCGCTTGAAACCGATTTTCCGCAATGATTCGCCCAGCCTTTTTTCGGATAACTGGACGGGGGATATATTACGCAGGTATGCGAGTACCTGTGCCGTTGTCATGAAGAACAGGGCTTCTTCCCCCTCTGTCGGCTTCTCAAAGTATTGTGTCAGCATCTCAAACTCGATTGTCTGTACCTCAAATTCCGCATTTGTCAGGTGCAGTTCTTCAATCTCCGCATCATTGAACCAGTAGCGCACGCCCTGACGGTACAGGTACATGATTTCGGAATAGACGTTATCCATGCGGATGCTTTCTGCCGTGGGCTTGTCTATGCGCAGCACCTCGAACGGCAAAAAACGCCTGCTGCCTGTCGGGTCGGTCAGGAACTCGTTGCCGTTCACCGAAGCCATGAAGCTGGCGAGGTGGGGGTATTCCTCTATGTAAACATCATACGGTCTGCGGTACTTTACCGCCGGGGTGGTGATAAGGTTCTTCAATGCGTTCTCGTTCTGCTTGTTGAGTTCCTTTAGCTGGTCGTCAATGTTGATGAACAGGTATTCGGCTATCAGTGTCAGGATGTCTTTGCCCTGCGGGTCTATCTTCCCGGTGAACAGGTAGTTCTTAAGCGGTGTCGGGCAAAGGTTGTCCAGCCACCACGATTTGAACTGCCCCTGCCTGTCCCCGGTCAGTACCAAACAAGTATGGTTCTGACACCCCGTGTCGTTCATCGCGTTGGCTACCACACCGATAAGCCATTTCGTGAAATATTCCTCCCATTTGCCGGGGTTGGCTACCTGTACCGTGTTCAGAAGCCTGCCGATATGCCCGTGTTCGGCAGGATTCAGTAAGGGCAGGGCGTTGAAGTATTCCCGTATGGGATGTACCTTTCTTGCGAAATCGCTTTCCAGTATGGTACGGATGTTCTCGGCAGAGGTGACAATACCAACGGTTGCGTCCAGCCTGCGCCTGAATGAGTTCAGAACGAATTTTGTAACGGGCTGGTACAAGCCCGAAGAACTTGCAGCCCGGTATTCCGTCCGGCTCTTTACGGTATTGAACCGGAAATCGTACAGGACGTTCAACAGGCTTTCGATGCGCTCGTTCTTTGACTGCCAGCCCTCGATATGCCGTGCATCATCACTTCTTTTCTTTTTCATCAGGAAGTCTGTTAGAAGCCGGGACATACTGCTGTTGCATCCACTTTTTGAGTTCCTCCATGTCGAAACGCAGGGTACGCCCACGCTTGACACACGGTATCATCCCCTTACTGGCTAAATGATACAGGTAGTTGACCGAATACCCGGTTATGCCACTGGCAACGGATATTTTGACTAACACAGGCTCTTTTCCGTCCTGCCGTTCTTCGGGCTGTGCGCTCGTGACCGGGGCAATCATCTTTTCGATGTTCTCCAGCCGCTTGAAAATTTCTTCGAAAGGATTGTTCATAGGTGCTTATTTTTTGAATTAGCACCACAAATAAAATAAGAAAAATCGGTAAAAAACAAAGCGTCAGCCGTTTGGAATCGCTTTGCTTCGCTCTGCACCAAATTAATGTCGGCAAATAGAAAACGTTTTTGTGTTCATTACCTTACTTATTTAGGGAGTGGAGAAAAAACAGGTTTTTTGTTATCGGTTCGTTTCTTTCGTGTTGTTGGGCTGGCAGTGGACATTCTCGGACACGCAAGGTTATTTGCGGACAGGAAGAAACAACCTGTCATTCAGCCTTATATATTTGCACCAGTGAAGAAAAACGGAGTATTGACAAGAATAAATATATCGGTTATGGAAATAGTGACGATTGAAAAGAAAACCTTTGAACTATGGAAACAGAGGTTTGAACATTTTGTGGGTCGTGTGGATGCTCTCTGCGTGCCTTTACGCAGGAAGCGTGACAAATGGCTGGATAACTGCGAGACTTGCCGTTTGCTGAATGTTTCAGCCCGGACGATGCAGACTTACCGTGATATGGGAAAACTGCCTTACTCGCAGATTAACGGCAAGATTTACTACAAGGCTTCGGACGTGGAAACATTTCTGCTCAACCAAGTAAGGGACAATTCTAAAAAGTAGGCGTATGGATTTGATAACGAAAGATTCCGAAACCACGCTGGTACTGTTTTCTTCCCTCGACAGGATATTGGAAAACGTGGAGTACGTGGTAATGAACTATCGCCCGGTATTGAACGGTGAACACTACCTAACGGGCGAGGAAGTGTGCAAGCGGCTTTGCATCAGCAAACGGACTTTGCAGGATTACAGGGACACGGGGCTGCTGGGCTACGTGCAGCTTCCGGGAAAAATCATCTACCGGGAAAGTGAGATTTTAGACTTGTTAGAAAGGCATTACAGAAAATGAAATCTTGCTTTCTTGAAATATAGCTATCTTGTTTGATTGATTGAAAGCTAACAATCACGGTTCCTTGAAAACTATGTTGTTGGCTTTGATTATTAATAATGATGTTTTTCAAAAGTTTGACCTCGTACTGCTTAATATGTTCAATTGAATTTGTATCTTTGCTTTCATTTAACTTTATAGTATTTATGGAAAATTCTATTAAATTATTTATTTCATATAGTTGGACTAACTAAGACCATGAAACTTGGGTTCTTAACCTCGCTAAAGAATTAGTAGAGAACGGAGTCCATGTCATAATTGATAAATGGGATTTGAAAGAGGGGCAAGATTCCTATTCTTTTATGGAAAAAATGGTTAGCGATACAGAGATTCAGAAAGTCTTAATTATTTCTGATAAGAAATATGCAGATAAGGCGAATGGAAGAGATGGGGGCGTTGGTACTGAAACACAAATAATTTCTGCTGAAGTTTATAAAAATAGACAACAAGAAAAATTTGTTGCTGCTGTCGTTGAACGAGATGAAACTGGTGAAGCTTATCTGCCAGTATATTACAAATCAAGAATCTATATAGATTTTTGTGAGCCAGAAAATTATGCAGATAGTTTTGAAAAATTACTTCGTTGGATATATGATAAACCTTTATACAAACGCCCTCCTATAGGGAAACAACCTGCATTTCTTAATGAAAGAGATGATATTGCTTTGGGAACCTCATTTCTATCTAAAAGGGTGCTATTGGGATTGAAAGAAGCAAAACCGTATGTAAATGGTGCAATTGAAGAGTATTTGGTTACCCTCTCAACAAATATTGAAGCTTTGAGAATAGATTGTAAACCGGAAGAATATGACGATAAGCTGATTGAAAAAATAGAAGCTTTTATACCTTATCGTAATGAATTTATTCAAATTTGCATTTCTGTTTGCCAATACTCTGATGATATAAAAATTGATAAATTCTATCATTTCTTTGAAAAATTGATACCTTATTTTAAAAAACATGGAACTGGTAGCTTTTATGAACATGAGTTTGATGTCTTCAAGTTTATAGCTTATGAACTGTTTTTGTACTATATTGCTATATTATTGAAATATGAAAAATTTATAGATTTGGATGAGTTTTTAGATAAACAATATATGGGAAGTGAAGATAGTTATGGCTATGATGTAGAGGGGTATTTGATATTTTATAATTATTTGGAGTCATTAGATTATAGAAATAAGCGGCTAAATTGCCGGAAATTGTCTTTGTTTGCAGATATAATAAAAGAAAGAGCAAAACATTTGAGTATTGACTTTTCTGATTTGATGCAAGCTGATTTTGTGCTTTTTTTGCGGGCGGAACATTTAATACACAATGATTGGAGAAGATGGTATCCTCAAACATTGATATATTCGGAATATAGAAGAAAGCCTATGGAAATTTTTTTTAGAGCGCAATCCAAGAAATATTTTGAAAAAATGAAATGTGTTATTGGTTTTGATGATGTACAAGAATTAAAATCTTTTATAGAAGAATATTATACGCAGAAAAGAGATATACCAAGGTGGCAACATTGCTCATTCAGTCCTAAAAGCTTGGCTAATAGTGATAATTTATGTTCAAAAAGATAAAAAGGAAGAGGACAAAAATAGTTCCTCTTCCTTGGAGTATTTAAAGTGCAAGCCGTTCCTCGACAGCTTGCATATCCCTAAGTATCGTTTGGTCTAATACCTTTGCATAGTGTTGTGTCATTCTCGTAGATGAATGCCCCAGCATTTTAGCCACGTTCGGCAGTGACACGTTGTTAGCCAGTGCGATAACCGATGCGAAACTGTGCCGGGCTGTGTGCGTGGTCAGGTTCTTTTTGATACCGCACAGGTCGGCAATCTCTTTCAGGTAGCTGTTCATCTTCTGATTGCAGGGAACGGGCAACAAAGTTCCTTTATCCATGCAGTAGGGGTTATCCTTATACTTCTCAAGTATCTGTTTGGGAATGCTCAAAAGTGGGATGTTACAAAGGTTGTTTGTCTTTTCACGGGGTTTCACTATCCACAGGTTGCCGTTGCTGTCCTCTGAAACGTGTTCGGGGCGCAGGTTATACACGTCTATGAATGCCAGCCCGGTATATACGCAGAAGATGAAAACATCCCGTACCAGTTCCAGCCGTTCAATCCTGAACTCTTTCTGCCATATCCGGTTTATCTCGGCTTGGCTTAGAAACTGTTTGTTTACCTCCACCTCGTGAAACTTGATTCCTGCAAACGGGTTCTTTGTGAGCCACTCGTTGGCAATGGCAAGGTTTATCACTTTCTTGAAGCATTTCATGTACCGGATAACAGTATTCTGTGCGCAATGCTTTTCTGTCTTTAGGTATAAGTCGAATTTGCGCACCAGTTCCCCGTTTACCTCACGCAGTAGCATATCATCTACCTTGTAGTCACGTTTAACCAGTTCCATGAGATATTTAAGACAATTATCGTAACGTCTTACGGTGATGTCGGCATAGTCCGTCCCGATTAGCTTCCGGCAGTTGTCGTTATGTTCCTTGAATACATTATACAATGTCTTGAACGTTTCGTCCTTTCCCTGATAGCGGTTCACTATGGCACGTGCGGAGATAATCTTTCCCTCCAGTTCCAAGTCTTGGTAAATCTGATAGAATTTCACACGCAGGGCGTCAATGTAATGGTTAAGTTCGACAGAATTTCGGTCTTTGCCTGTCGATTTCTCTTTTTCCTGCGACCAAAGTGGGACTTTTACGCTCCGTTTTAGTTGAAGTTCCACGTATAGGCGGTCATAAGTGACACGCACACGCACGGGTGCTTCCCCGTTTTTTAACAGTTTGCTACGCTTGATGAAGAACAACACGCTGAATCTTTTTCTTTCCATACGGCTCAATTTTTAATGATACAAAGTTAGGAAATCGAACCGAGAACCCTGTTATGTAAAATAGTGCAACGTGCTGTAAAAGAATGAAGTAAATACCTCGCAGTGGAACATTCCGGGCTTTTGAAAACAGTCCCTTGAATAAAGACGTATGGTTTGCTTCAATCCCACTAATTTTGCCTATTCTTGGAAAAGAAAAATCCCCGAACTTCTTTGAAATTCAGGGGATTTACATCGTTTTGCCTTCTTAAAAAGTGGTGCCACCAGGAATCGAACCGGGGACACAAGGATTTTCAGTCCTTTGCTCTACCAACTGAGCTATGGCACCATTGTTTCTCTTTTGCGGTTGCAAAGGTAGTGAAACTTTTGGACTGTGCAAGGGCTTTGGGGATAAAAAACGCTGATAATTGCCTATGTGGCTAAGTATCAGCGTTTATAATTTAATAAAAAAAGTGTTTTTTTATTCTTCTCCCTTTTATTCTTCTGCATTTTCGGTCGTTTCGTCTTTCAGTGGGTTCCATCCTTGGGCTTTTAACTCAAATTCCTGGCCGTCGCGGGTAATCAAAGCACAACCCAGTTCCGGTTTCGTGATATGACCGATCAGTTTCACACCCTCCATTTCAGAAATCCTTTCGTGGTCAGAGATGGGGACGGTGAATAGCAATTCATAATCCTCGCCACCGTTCAGTGCACATGTAGTCAGGTTCATGTTGAACTCCTCTGCCATGACAGCTGTCTGGTAGTCAATAGGAATATGCTCTTCGTAAACACGGCAACCTACTTTACTTTGCGTACAGATATGCAGCAATTCAGAAGATAAACCGTCCGAGATATCCATCATGGAAGTGGGCTGAATCCCTTCTTCCGCTAATTTCTTGATGATATCGCGACGTGCCTCCGGTTTTAGCTGACGTTCCAGAAGATATTCTTTTCCGGAGAAATCAGGCTGCACATCAGTCTTCCCTTTTAATGCCACCTTCTCTCGTTCCAATAGCTGTAAACCCATATATGCCGCACCCAAGTCACCGGTCACACAAACTAGATCAGTCTCTTTGGCACCATTCCGGTAGATAACCTTATCCTTATCTGCCTCACCAATACAAGTGATGCTGATTGCCAGTCCTGTAAGCGAGGAAGAAGTGTCACCACCTACGATATCCACATCGTACTCCTCACATGCCAGGCGGATACCTGCATATAGCTCCTCCATATCTTCTACGGAGAAGCGTTTGGAAAGAGCCAGGGAAACGGTTATCTGCTTCGGAGTACCGTTCATGGCATAGATGTCGGAGAAGTTCACGACAGCCGCCTTATAGCCTAAATGTTTCAGTGGGACATAAATCAAATCGAAATGCACACCTTCCATCAGCAAGTCGGTAGTAATCAAAACCTGCTTTTCGGTAGGATAGGAGAGTACGGCGGCATCGTCGCCTACACCGTACTTGCTCGATTCATTCTTCAGTTCAATGCCTTCGGTAAGGCGGCGGATAAGACCGAACTCACCGAGGCTTGATATTTCTGTTCTCATGATTACGCTCTGTTTATCAATTCTCTCATAATTTCCGTCATCTTTGGTTGTGCAGCATCGGCAGCTTTCTGTACTTCCTCGTGCGTTACTTCCACAATCTTACCTTCCACACCGAGGTCGGTAATCACGGAGATACCGAACACTTTGATGCCACAATGATTGGCAACAATCACTTCCGGCACTGTAGACATACCTACTGCATCCGCACCGAAGATATGGAATAATTTATATTCGGAAGGAGTTTCAAATGTCGGGCCTTGTGTACCGACATATACGCCATGTTGCACTTTAATTCCTTTTTCTGCTGCAATAGCATTCGCCTTACGGATCAGCTCTTTGTCATACGCCTCACTCATATCCGGGAAACGCGGGCCATACGGAATGTTCTTGCCACGCAACGGATGTTCTGGGAAGTAATTGATATGATCCGTAATAATCATCAGGTCGCCGATTTCAAAATCAGGATTCGTACCACCGCTGGCATTTGAAACGAACAGGGTTTTGATTCCCAGTTCACGCATTACACGTACGGGAAATGTTACTTCTTTCATCGAGTAACCCTCGTAGTAATGGAAGCGTCCCTGCATTGCCATGATATCTTTGTTGCCTAACTTTCCGAATATAAGTTTTCCGCTGTGTCCTTCTACCGTCGATACGGGGAAGTTCGGGATTTCCTCATATTTTATTTCATACTTCTCAGTGATTTCGGTGGCGAGACTGCCTAAACCGGTTCCGAGGATAATTGCTGTCTCTGGTTGTGTGTGCATTTTACCTTTTAGGTAAGCTGCTGTTTCTTGAATGAGCTCTAACATAGCCAATAATATTCTGGTTAAATATATGTTGTTGATTTTGTAAAAATTCTATCTCAATAGGCAAAACGTATAGATACGGTTTCAATGCTTCGGCCAATGCCAGATGATGTTGCAACCTTGTCGCATCCTTTTCTGTTGTGATTATCAGCTTCTTATCTCCTTCCAGACGCTCAAAGCGTTCTTTGATCATTTGCAGATCCTTGTTACTGAAATCATGGTGATCGTCAAACTGGCATATGTTCACATGCGGCGTATACGCTTCCAGTTTTTCTACCAAGGGTGCGGGCGAAGCGATTCCTGTAACCAGCAACACCCGTTCGTCTTTTTCTAGCGATGTGAGTGTTCTCCGCTTCTTGCCGAAAAGCGGTGTCAGTGCTCCATATCGGAATGAGGAGAAATAAAGTTGTTGGTATGGGTACAGTTTTAGCCTTTTCGTGATGATATTGAAATCTATTGGTTTGATATCTTCCGGACATTTGGTTACGATCACGATATGCGCCCGGTTTTTGCCATCTTCCGGTTCACGCAATCGTCCTGCCGGAAGCAGGGTGTCATCTGAGAACAACCTGTGAAAATCAGTCAGCAGTATATTCAGTCCGGCCTTTACATGCCGGTGCTGGTAAGCATCGTCCAGTAACACCACATCCACTTTGGGATTGTCCAACTTCATCAGTTGTTCGATACCATGACAACGATTCTCGTCTACAGCCACCCGGATATCCGGGAATTTGGTTTTTATCTGATATGGTTCGTCACCGATGCGCTTTACGTCTGTTTTCTCCGTAGCCAGCACATATCCCTTGCTTTTCCGTTTATAACCGCGGCTCAGCATGGCAACGTTCGCTCCTGTCTGTTGCAACAGCTTGATAAGATACTCCGTGTGTGGCGTCTTGCCTGTTCCGCCTACAGCGAGGTTTCCGACGCATACTACAGGTACGTCAAAACTCTTTGACTGGTAATATCCCCAGTCAAAGAGTTTATTTCTCAGGTATGCTCCTATCCCGTAAATCCACGAGACGGGGTATAGCCAATAGTGTATCTTAACCAGCGGTTCTTCCATCCACTCCTTTCTTTAATTGATGTTCAACTCGAACGGAACACGTGCTTGAATCTTATCGTAGTTCTCAAAGTTATTCAGCCAATCGAACTGATTGTAAAGTTCACCTACTTTGCCTTTCAGCATACGAGATTGGATATATCCACCCGGATTCGTATCCATCAGCGTTTCGAAGAAACTCTTCTTGCCGGGGTAAGACATTACGGTGTAAGCATCCAGTCCGGCTTTTCCAATAGCCATTTCCAATGCTTTGTCCAGCCCGCCCAGTTCGTCTACCAAGCCCAGTTCTTTGGCTTTGGCACCTGTCCACACACGACCTTCGGCAATCTTCTTGATTTCGTCTGTAGTCATGCCGCGACCTTCTGCGCAACGTTTCACGAACAGTTCATAACCCTCGTTCACCATATTTTGCATCAAGGCCTTTTCACCATCATTCAGTGCACGTCCCATCATTCCGAAGTCAGAATATGTATTTGTTTTCACAACGTCGAATGAAAGACCGATTTTGTCTGTCAGCCCTTTCACATTAGGAAACATGCCGAAGATACCGATGGAACCGGTCAGCGTGGTCGGGTCAGCTACGATGCTGTCTGCATTACAAGAAATATAATAACCACCTGATGCAGCATAGTCACCCATAGATACAATCACCGGTTTTTCTTTCTTCAACTCGGTTACTGCGTACCATATTTGTTCTGAACCGAAAGCACTACCACCCGGAGAATTCACGCGCAGTACTACCGCTTTCACGTCTTCGTCTTCTTTCAGTTTGCGCAAGTCGCGGATCACCTCATCTGAATAGATGTTGCTTTCGTTGTCTGTACGGGAACTTCCACTGTAGATGTCTCCGTAAGCATAATATACAGCAACAATATTTCCGCTTTTATCTTTGGGAACATTCTTTTTTACATTTATCATATCTTTCAAAGTCAGTACCGGCATATGGTCCTTTTTATCTATGCCTATCAGAGTTTTCAGATAGTTGCGTACATCATTCTTATATATCAAGGTATCTGCTAGTCCATATTCCACGCAGTCTTCTGCAGGATAGAACATCAGCATCTTGTCAGCAACTTCATTCAACTTTTCTTCGCTTACACTTCTTGATTCGGAGATGTCACTCAACATTTGTCCCCAAATGCCATCCAGGAATACAGCTACCTGTTCGCGGTTGGCCGGACTCATTTCAGTGGAGATAAATGGTTCTACAGCCGATTTATAAGTACCTACTTTGAATACCTGCATTTCCACGCCAATTTTAGACAGCAAGTCCTTGTAGAAAATCGGAGTAGAAGCCAGACCGTACCAGCCGATTGAACCTTGTGGATTCAGCATTATCTTGTCGGCTACACTTGCCAAGTAATACAGATGCTGTGAATATTGGTCACCGTAAGCTACTATAAATTTGCCGCTGTTTTTGAAGTCAGCCAATGCTTTGCGTATTTCTTCTATAGAAGCAAAACCTGCACCCATTGAACCGGCCTGCAGATAAATACCCTTTATGTTTTCGTTTTCCTTAGCCTTTTGAATGGACGATAAAATGTCATCTAAGCCATAAATGGTTTCATCTTCACTCAGGAACATGTCAAACGGATTGTCCTGACTGCGTTCAGAGAGCATACCTCTCATGTCGAGCATCATCACAGAGTTTTTGCGCACTTGTGTTTCAGACTCCGACGAAGACAGCATACTAAACAGTATTAAGATGCTGACGAAGAACAACACAACGCATGACACGATAATACCTGTGATGGTGGCAAGCGTAAATTTAAAAAAATCTTTCATTGTAGTTATTGTTTTTTGTATGCTAACTTATAAAAGCTAACAAAGATAAATAATTGAATTGATATTTACCCTATCTGTCGTAAAGTTTTTCATTTTGTCACACTGTCTCTTGAAAAATATTGTTGTCTTTATGTCGTTTGGAATTGGAAGTAGAGCAAATTATACGTATATCTTGCGAACATTTATGTTGTTTGCAGGAAATGAAAGGATTCTTAGGGAGGTTTTGGAAGAAGCACAATCATTCTACTATTTGCTTTTTATAAGTAAGCACAAATAATCGGTAGAATCCCTCTTTTCTTCTTAGTTCCTTTTTGCTTTCTGCTGTTTTCTTCCTCTTTTCATATCTTCCTCTTCTATCTTTCTTCTTTTCTTTTTTTTCTCTTCCTTCCAGTTTTCTCCTTGCTAAATATCTCTTTTCTCCGTATCAAATTCGGTTTAAACTATCAAAATTATCTCTTTAACCGAATTTGTACCGAGTTAACACCGAGTTTGTACCGAATTATCTTTGTATAGTCTCTGGCTGCAACAATGTTTGAATCTCCTTCGTATCCTTTTCTCCTGCCTCGCGCGTATGTATATATATAATGTGTACCCTTCCGTGCCCGTCCA
>NZ_QRKI01000022.1:83700-92123 GCF_003471885.1 Bacteroides sp. AM16-24 | reverse complement strand
TTAGAAACCTACCGTCCGAAAGGACGGCAAGGCGCTTTGCGCTTAGCCTGTGGTACGGGCAAAACCCTTATCATGTGCGTGGCCGCCTTTGAGATGAAACGTCTCGGACTGGCGAACAAGCCGATGATTATCGGACTCAAAAGCAATGTGCATGACATAGCCGACACGTTCAAGAGGGCCTATCCGAATGCCAAGGTACTGTATCCGGGCAAGGAGGACTTTACACCGGAGAAGCGTGTCGGAATATTCCATGACATCAAAAATAATAACTGGGACTGTATCATCCTGACACACGACCAATTCGGGAAAATACCCCAGTCCCCCGAAATACAGCAGGAAATATATACGCAGGAAATAGACAGCATCGAAGAAAATCTCGCAGTATTCGAGCAGCAGGGCAATGAAGTGAGCGGCTGGATAAAGAAGGGGCTGGAAAAAAGAAAGGAAAACCTTGAGGCCAAACTTGAAAAGCTGGAACAGGATATAAAAGACAGGACGGATGACGTGACCGATTTCAGGCAAATGGGCATCGACCACCTCTTCGTTGACGAATCGCACAATTTCAAAAACTTGATGTTCAATACACGCCATGCAAGAGTTTCCGGTCTGGGCAACCCCGAAGGAAGCACGAAGGCCATGAACATGCTTTTCGCCATCCGTACCATACAGGAGCGCACAGGCAGGGATTTGGGGGCCACTTTCCTGTCCGGTACGACCATTTCCAACAGCCTGACGGAACTCTATCTTCTTTTCAAATATCTCCGTCCGAAGGAAATGGAGCGGCAGGGGATCACCTGTTTTGACGGTTGGGCGGCCGTCTATGCGAAGAAAAGCACGGACTTTGAATTTTCCGTGACCAACCAGGTCGTACAGAAAGAGCGTTTCCGTTATTTTATCAAAGTGCCGGAACTCGCCAATTTTTATGCGGAGATAACCGATTACAAAACGGCTGAAGACGTAGGGGTTGACAGGCCGGAACTCAACGAGCAACTCTATCACATACCGCCCACTCCCCAGCAGGAGATTTTCATTCAGAAACTGATAAAGTTCGCTGAAACCGGGGATGCGACCTACATAGACAGGGAACCTTTGTCCAAGGCGGAAGAAAAGGCACAGATGCTGATCGCCACCAACTACTCGAACAAGATGTCGCTTGACATGCGGCTGATAGACCCTGAATACGGCGATAATCCGGGAAACAAGGCGTCCCATTGCGCAGCCAAGATTGCGGAATATTACTATAAATATCTCGACCAGAAAGGCACACAGTTCATTTTTTCAGACTTGAGTACCTATAAACCCGACCAGTGGAACATCTACAGTGAGATAAGGCGCAAACTCGTGGAAGACCATAATATTCCGGAAAAGCAGATAAAGTTCATTCAGGAAGCAAACAGCGACAACGCACGCAAGGAACTGTTCAAGGATATGAACTCCGGGCGCATCCGTTTCCTCTTCGGCTCCACACAGAAACTGGGAACGGGAGTCAATGCGCAGGAGCGTGCCGTGGCCATCCATCATCTGGACATACCCTGAAGGCCGTCCGACCTGGAGCAGCGTAACGGACGGGCGGTAAGAAAGGGCAATATCATCGCCAAGCAATATGCCGATAACAAGGTGGACTGTTACATCTATGCGGTGGAAAAGTCTCTGGACAGTTACAAGTTCAATCTGCTGCAAAACAAGCAGGTGTTCATCAACCAGCTTAAAAGCCGCAATCTGGCCGCCCGTACCATTGACGAAGGGGCGATAGACGAAAACGGCGGAGGCAATTTCAGTGAATACGTGGCTATTCTTTCAGGCAATGATGATTTGTTGGAAAAGGCAAAACTGGACAAGAAACTGGCAGTCCTCGAAAGCGAAAGGCAGGCGTATCACCGCAATAAAGGGAACGCGAAAGGAAAGCTGAATGAAAAGACCGCCGGAATAGAGAAGAACAACATTTTTATCGGACGCTTTACCAGAGATTGGGAATACCTCAATAAAGTGGCTCCGGTAGATGCGGAAACCGGGCTTCGTCCCAATCCCCTGAAACTGGACGGTGTGGACTCGGACAATATCGAGATACTCGGTAACCGGCTTGCCATAATCAATCAGAAAGCCCGGACGGAGGACGATTACATGAAAATCGGAACCCTGTTCGATTTTCGTATCCTTGTCCGTACCGAAAAGACTTGTGACGGAGACACGCAAGCCTTGCATAACAAATTCATGGTCGAGGGACTGGACGGCATCAAATATACCTATCACAACGGCTACATAGCCAAAGACCCCAAACTGGCCGTAATGTATTTCATCAATGCGCTGGAACGTATTCCCGGCATGATTGAGAAACGGGAAAAGGAAAATGCGGAGTTGTCAAAAGATATTCCGGTCTTGCAGGAAATAGTGGCAGCCACATGGCCCAAAGAGGGAGAAATCAAAAAGTTGGGTGAAGAGCTTGCCACATTGAACCGGAAGATACAGCTTACCCTTAAACCGGTAGGACGGCATGAAAATGTAGAAGGTAAAGAAACGGGAGCGGAAGAACAGAGTCTTGTCAGTGGCAGTGACGTGACTCCGGATTTACCACGGCAGGCAAAACATGTACCGTCTATGGAAATCGCAAACCCGGCAAGGGAACTGAAAAAAATATCCTAATGTTTCCTGCGGCACATTGCTGTAACCTGCGGAAGCTACGCAGGCTCCACTTCCGCAGGTTACAGCAAAGAGCCGCTTCTCAGGAAAGGACAAAGGCACGGCCGGCACCCGGATAAATCCGACCTTGCCCACCGTGCCCTTGTCTGTCAGCCGTAAATTACATCATTCCTCTTCCTCGAAGGAAAGGCTTTCCACCTGCTTGTTGATTACCTTCCAGTCAATCGAATCTTTCAGGTTGATAATATCCACAATCGAATAGTGCTTTGTCCCGTTCTCTTCTTCCGCAAAACGCAACCGTCCGCTCAAACGCTGTTTCTCAATCTCTGCCGGATCGAGATTTATCAGTTCGCAGACTTCATCGGGCAGCATGGAAAGCGCCACGTCATTTTCCTGACAGATATGTTGCAGGACGGCCAGCATGTTCAATGACTTCTTATAACTTCTCACGAGTGCAGCGAATGAACCGCTTTCAATTTTAATCATCTTCTTCATAACGCTTATTTTTTAGAGTGTTCTTCTTTTTCCAGCAACATGGCACGGAGTACGTCCGAACGGCGGTAATATATCTTTCCCTTGTCTCTATGAAAGGGGAGTGTCCCGTCATTGCGTCGTCTTAAAAGTGTCCTGTCCGACATCTTGGTAAGCAGGCGCACACCTTTTGAATCCAGTATCTCGCTGTCCGGCAAATTATGTACGGCAGGAGCCAATAACTTTTCAATGTTGGTAACTTTGGCGAGTATGGCACTAAGCATGTGGGTTGTCTGTCCACCCGATACAGTTCTTCTGTTATTCATAATGACCTTATTTTTATGTTTATGGTGCAATATTACGGAGATATTATAAGGCCATTGGTTACTCAACCGTTGAGCAACCGTCAAAAAAAGACAGAAAACGCCAATTTGGGACAAAAAAATAGCCGGGAGGTACTGTCCCCGGCTATTCTATAACAAGTAGGCATCAATAAGTTATGCCTTAAATTATTAATGTGTTAATAATCAGATTTATACGAAAATAAATGGCAGTATATTTTGCTATATTCCAAATATTGCCTACATTTGTATATGAGTTATTTGAAACTATGCAAAGCAGTGTAACCCGAAGCAGGACTTCCATCACCAAATCGTTACCTGCATCTTTTAAACTCTCTATATTTACTTTATCTTCAGAGAGTTATATCAAAATACATTGTTTCGTTAAAGGAAACTAGAGTTTCTAAGCGTAACAACAATTTCTACATATAAAAACTATACTTAATTTGAGGTTTTTGTTCCGGCGACACATATTTCAATATTTCTCCAACATTCCGACTACAATCAATTGTAATCGGAAATTTTCTATCAAATTGAGTGTTATTCCAATTCATTTTTGTAAGAGATAATATTTCTCTACATATTTGTTCAGGAGATTCATCAAAAGAAAAAAGCCTTACTTCTATAGGATTAGGAATATATTTACCTGGATACGTCCCATAATACTCAACATATCCTCTAGTATATAAAAAATGACGGCATCTATCAAGACTAAACATTGTTCCTCTTAATGGAGGATAATCATTATCTCTATATAATCTAAAACTTGTTGGCATGATAGTTACTAAATCTATTGAATTAATATTCATATCATAAGCAACCCTTTTAAAACCATCAATTTCTTCTTCGGAATAATTCGAACTCTTATGAATAACAAGCCTTTGAGGAAAGATTTTTATTGCATTATAATATTCACTCAAGGATTCCTTTAAAAGATTATATGCTTGTTCCTCCGTCAAATGAGGTTGCCTATCCTTTTTATCCTCTTTTACAGGGGTCCCTCTTAATATTACTCCATTACCGTGTTCATTAAAAATCTGTGCAACACTGGTCTGAATAGTTTTCTTATCACGGGTACGATAAAAACTTATTCCTGCAAAACAAGTTATATTATTAGTTTCCTTTTTTAAAGACCAAGGAATACCTCCTGCCTTATAATATAAGGCAGTATAAAAGTTCCAAGCTATACTTGCTTCATCTTGCATCTCAGAAGAAGGTTTAGCTATTCTATCTCTTATTATTTGAATTGGGATATTATATTCCATAGCTTTGGCTTTTAGCAATCTCCTAAAATTAAACTCAACTTCCACAGAATCCTCCTCTCCAAAATCATCATCTATTTCAAAAGTTTTAGTCCCATATATTATTTTTGTCAAAGATTCATCCAATACACATAAAATAACATCTGGCTTCTTATTGTTTGCAAGAAAATGTATTTCTGACAAATAAAGCTCCACTGTCTTAAGAATTAGCTGATCAATATCATTAGCTTCTTTTTTAATTCTGTCAAGGGTCGAATTATTAATTTTACGTATATACGATTCATCATATACAATTTTGCTATGAAATCCGATTGTTTCATTAAATCCTGGAAAATTAGTAAAAAGATTAGGTTGCTTACTCTTTTTTGCTTCAATATGATTACCACATTTTTTAATCCAGCTAATAGCAATATTAATACTTTCACTCAATCCTATAAACCCAACAACTATTTTATCAGGTCTTATATCATTAATATCTGATACATTATACTTATATATACCTGTCCGAGGACAAACATATTCCCCCTTACCAAACTGTAATAAAGGTTCATCTAGTAATTTAATTTCCATACAATGGAGTATAATTAAGTGTTAAATTAAAAGGAGAAGAAAATGATATATACTTATATTCAGCTTCATTATCTTCTAATTTATTTGTAAGACAGTATGACAAAAACATAAAATGTTGGTAAACAGAAGAATTACTTTCCAAGTTTTTTTTCTGAGCAATTAATTGACTTTCTTGTTTACAGCTATGATATCCATCATAAGTAAAACTCCATCCTGGAGTTATACTTATAAACCATTTTTCATTTGATCTAAAAGATTGAATTTTAAATGAGAGTTGCCTAAAATATAAAATTTGCTTCTTTTCGCTATTCCAAACTTCAGCAATAACAGAACGCGTTGCCATTTTTTTATTTTTCCACGTAATTTTTCGTTCCCTAGGTACCCCTATAGGCTTAAATCTAAAGTATTTTTCTTTTGGCAACCACTGGATATTCTTGTATGAAGCCAACTCTTCTATAGAACGATTTATAAGATGAAGCAGTGCTTCTTCGTACTTGAAACTAACATTGACAAATTCATTTACAGAATACTCTTCAACCGTACCAATTTCCACTAACTTATTTAAAGGTTCATCCCGATTATCCAAGGGCCTAAATGATAAAATTTTATCTTCAAAAGTAAACCAATCTCTGCAATATGTGATTTTCAATAGTTCAAACGCCTTACTTAACACCTTACCCATAGATGCACTCTTTCTAAGTTTATTGGGAGTACTCCAAGATTGCGTAATTATATCATCCCGATCTACCCCAATTATGCCTACATATACTTTTGAAGGGATATTTACTTCAAGTATATTCGGAAATAGCACTTCTGTTTTTATTATCTCTCTATGTTCTAATAGATATCTTCGTTTACTTATTTCCTCTTCACAAAACTCATTTTTCAATAATTGTAATAAAGAATCTATTTTAGCAATACTAATTAAAGAGTTTACTTCTTTAAGAATATCGCTATAATCTAAAATATCTTTTTCCGAAAATTCTAATTCATTATCATAAGCTACAGAGAAAATAGCATCTGAATACTTTTTCTGCTTCTCTGTTATGATATATATAAGTAATCTATCATAATCCTCGCAACGTTTCCCTTTTACAAATTCATTTATTGTATGTTTGACTTTGTCCCCAGTAGCAGTAGATGTAACTTGAACCGCTATTCTATTTTCTGTATCCACTAGATCTATAGCAGCAGAATTCCTCACTTTATTATTTATATTAACTAAATTTACTCCATAAACCAAATTTAAAATAGGAATAATCACATTTTCTGCATGAACATTGATATCATACAAATTTAGACTATTTAAACTTTCGACCTCAGTTCTAAATCTTGCAAATAATTCTGCTATTTTTTCTATTTTTTCTTTTCTATGCATACAATTACATTTTACATATTTTCAAAGGTACACAAAAAAAATATTTCTATAAACTTTCTCTTAAATTATTATGAATAAAATTAGATATCAGAATATCGCCTTATCAATAATTTAATACATCATTTATAAAATAAAGTAGTAGAGAAATTAGGGAAACTGCTTTATATGAGTCCAAACAAATTCAATTAAATAAAAAAGAGCCATATTACATCTAAAAAGAATCTTTAACATGCTCTTCTATATTCAATCAGTCTATTTACATAGAAAAAGATCTTATTCAACAATAACAGAACTGTCGTCCTTATTAAATGGAAAATGAAAATCCATCTTTATCTGTGACATCTCACGTATCACTGTACGATCCAGCACACGTGCATAATGACGGGTCATCTGGACATTGGTATGCCCCAACATCTTAGCAACACTCTCTATCGAGACACCATTGGCCAGGGCAAAAGTGGCAAAAGTATGGCGCGCTGTATGGGTGGTCAATGTTTTCTTTATACCGCAAATATCAGCAAGTTCCTTAAGGTAGGCGTTCATTTTTTGATTGCAAAGTACCGGAAAAAGCACACCATGTTTCTTACAATATTCATTGGTGGAATACTTTTCCAAAATCTTCAATGGTATTTCCATCAATGGAATATTACACATGATTTTGGTCTTCTGTCTTCCCTTGCGTATCCACCTGACACCGTTCGAGTCCTCCACGATATGTTCCTTTCTCAAACCATGAATATCCGAGAAAGCCAAACCGGTGAAGCAACAGAACACAAAAATATCCCGTACCTGACTTAATCGTGGAATATCAATTTCCTTCGATATCAGCTTCTGGATTTCTGAATCTTCCAAAAAGTCCGGTTCCACCTTATCCAATGAGAATCTAATTTCTAAAAACGGATCGTTCTTCATCCATCCCTTAGCCAAAGCAATACGGATAATCTTCTTAAAATTCTTCAAATATTTGGTGGCAGTGTTATGACAACACTTTTTCTCTGTCTTAAGCCAAAACTCGTAATCCTCAATAAACTGGCGGGAAACTTCATCCAAAAGAACATCTTTCTTATGATATGTCTCCCAAACAAAATCCCGGGTATGCTTCAAGGATGTCTCATAACGCTGCACGGTTGCAGGCGCCATGTCCGTACCGGACAATTGGGCGCATTTATCATTATGTTCACGGAAAGCCTCAAACAGGGTACGCTGTACGGGGGCATCCTTACCCAGAAAACGGTCCAAGACACTGCCGGCAAAAACCGCTACACCTTCTATTTCCAGTTCACGCTGAATTTTCATTATCCTCAAACGGATAGAGTCAAGATACAGATTCAGTTCCTTGTACTCACGCTTCTTTTCCAGGGCCTTTCCTTTTGCCGCACTCCAGAATTCCGGAAGAATTGTTTTCTTCACTGAAGCATCAACTCGCACTCCATTCACTGTAATTCTCATCATTATCGGAGCCTCACCGTTCCGATTCAATTTCGTCCTACGAATGTAGAACAATAGACAAAATGTTGTTCTTTCCATCTTACTTGTTTTTTAATCACAAAACTAAATTTCCAAGAGCAACAAGTCAAGATGCAAAACACTGATAAACAATGAATTATTTACTTAATAGGTGTACCTGACATTGAAGGCAAACAGGTACACCGAATAGTACACCGAAAGAATGCTTTGATATGCTTATTTTTGCTATGCACCAAAAACAAAAAATCCCCATAAAGTATTAATTTACAGGGATTTTCTTTATTTTGCAATTCTTTC
>NZ_QRKI01000022.1:0-83690 GCF_003471885.1 Bacteroides sp. AM16-24 | reverse complement strand
TAATTTACAGGGATTTTCTTTATTTTGCAATTCTTTCCAGCGGAGAGACAGGGATTCGAACCCCGGGTACCTCGCAGTACAACGGTTTTCAAGACCGCCGCAATCGACCACTCTGCCACCTCTCCAAAACTCCTCTTTCAAGAAGTGCTTTTCTCTTAAAGCGGTGCAAAGGTACAAATCATTTTTAAATCTACAAACTTCCTGCCATTTTTTTCACGAATTAATCGTACTTTTGCAACATGATATATCCACAGAACTTTGAACCTAAAATAGGTTTCGACCAAATACGCCAGCTGCTGAGTGAAAAATGCCTCAGTACATTAGGCGCCGAACGCGTAGCCGATATGACGTTCTCCGACCATTTTGAAGAAGTAGAGGAACGCTTGAACCTCGTTACAGAGTTCGTACGCATCATACAGGAGGAAGATAACTTCCCCGCACAATATTTTTTCGACGTCCGTACGTCACTGAAACGAATACGCATAGAAGGAATGTACCTGGATGAGCAGGAACTTTTCGACTTGCGCCGTTCGTTGGAAACGATACGGGACATCGTGCGTTTTTTAGAAAAGGATGACATAGAAGGAGAAGACTCCCCCTACCCTTGTCTCCGGAACCTCGCCAAGGATATATTGGCATTTCCGCAGCTGATTCAGAAGATAAACAATATACTTTCACCTTATGGAAAGATAAAAGATAATGCTTCTTCCGAACTGGCACGTATTCGTCGTGAACTGGCGAACACCATGAACAGCATATCCCGTTCTCTGAACAGCATCTTACGCAATGCCCAGTCTGAAGGTGTAGTAGATAAAGACGTTACCCCGACCATGCGCGATGGCCGTCTGGTAATTCCGGTTGCTCCGGGATTAAAACGAAAGATTAAAGGTATCGTACATGACGAATCAGCAAGTGGAAAAACCGTATTTATAGAACCTGCCGAAGTAGTAGAAGCCAATAACCGTATCCGCGAACTGGAAGGGGATGAGCGTAGGGAAATTATCCGTATCCTGATAGAATTCTCTAACCTGTTGCGCCCTTCCATTCCCGATGTATTGCAGTCTTATGAATTCCTTGCAGAGATAGACTTTATCCGTGCCAAGAGCTTGTTTTCCCTACAAATATCTGGTATAAAACCTGCACTGGAAAATACGCAGTTACTGGATTGGACTATGGCTGTACACCCGTTGCTGCAACTTTCCCTTGCCAAACATGATAAGAAAGTAGTTCCGCTCGATATTGAATTGACTGAAAAGCAGCGTATCCTTATTATATCCGGTCCCAATGCGGGTGGTAAGTCTGTTTGCCTCAAGACAGTGGGATTGTTGCAATATATGTTGCAATGTGGTATGCTCGTTCCTATGCACGAACGTAGCCATGCCGGTATCTTCAGCAGTATATTCATCGATATAGGCGACGAACAGTCCATTGAAGATGATCTGAGTACTTACTCTTCACATCTCACCAACATGAAGATAATGATGAAGAATTGCAATGAACGCAGTCTCATCCTTATAGATGAATTTGGTGGTGGAACCGAGCCACAAATCGGTGGCGCCATCGCCGAAGCCGTACTGAAACGTTTCAACCAAAAGCTGACGTTCGGTGTTATTACTACTCACTACCAGAATCTGAAGCACTTTGCCGAAGACCATGAAGGAGTAGTGAATGGAGCCATGTTGTACGACCGCCACCTGATGCAGGCACTTTTCCAACTTCAGATAGGTAATCCCGGAAGTTCATTTGCCGTAGAGATAGCCCGAAAGATCGGTCTTCCGGAAGATGTGATTGCAGATGCATCCGAAATTGTGGGTAGCGAATATATTAATGCCGATAAGTATCTGCAAGATATTGTACGCGATAAACGATACTGGGAAGGCAAACGTCAGACTATCCGCCAGCGTGAAAAACACATGGAAGATACCATCTCCCGCTATCAGGCAGAAATGGAAGACCTGCAGAAATCCCGCAAAGAGATTATCCGTAAAGCTAAAGAAGAAGCAGAACAGCTGGTACAGGAAGCCAATGCACGGATTGAAAACACCATCCGCACCATTAAGGAAGCACAGGCTGAAAAAGAGAAAACCCGCCAGGCACGTCAGGAACTGACCAAGTTCCGTGAATCGATGGAAGCTCTTGCCTCTAAAGAACAAGAGGAGAAGATAGCACTCAAAATGCAAAAATTGCAGGAAAAGCAGAACCGGAAAAAAGAAAAGAAGAATAAAGATACAAACAACACTCTTTCAGCTCAGGAACTGGCTGCCCAAAAAGCCAAACAGGAAGCTGAACGCCTGGCAAGCATTGCCCCGGGAGCTATGGTAAAGATAAAAGGCCAAAGCTCGGTGGGCGAAGTATTGGAAGTAAATGGCAAAAATGCCATTATTGCTTTTGGCAGTATCAAAACCACTGTTAAGCTGGAACGATTGGAGCGCACAAATTCCGCCCCACAAAAGGTGGACAACTCTACTAAGAGTACCTTTGTCAGCAATCAAACCCAAGACAGCATGTACGAAAAGAAATTGAACTTCAAGCAAGACATTGATGTACGCGGCATGCGTGGTGACGAAGCTCTACAGGCAGTAACCTACTTTATTGATGATGCCATCCTTGTAGGTATGTCACGCGTACGTATCCTTCACGGAACAGGTACGGGTATTTTGCGTACCCTCATCCGGCAATATCTGCAAACAGTTCCAGGTATCAAACATTTTGCCGACGAACATGTGCAGTTTGGTGGTGCAGGAATTACAGTAGTTGACCTATAAATAAAATAATTATGAAATCAATCAAAGAACTCTACCGTATCGGTACAGGGCCATCAAGCAGCCATACAATGGGGCCCCGTAAAGCTGCTGAGATCTTTCTGGAAAAACATCCGGAAGCTTCCTCATTTAAAGTGACCTTATACGGTAGCCTAGCTGCCACAGGAAAGGGACACATGACTAACATAGCCATTACCGATACCCTGCAGCCAGCCGCTCCGGTAGAAATTATTTGGGAACCCAAAATATTTCTACCTTTCCATCCCAATGGCATGAAATTCGTTTCATTGGATGCTTCGGGAAAAGAGACTGATGCATGGACAGTATTCAGTGTAGGCGGTGGTGCGCTGGCTGAAGAAAATGATGGTGCATCATCTGTCAACACCCCGGATATCTATGATATGAATCACATGATGGAGATTCTACAATGGTGCGAAAAGACCGGAAGAAGTTACTGGGAATACGTCAAGGAGTGTGAGGAAGAAGATATATGGGATTACCTGCAAGAAGTCTGGAAAACCATGCAAGCAGCCGTTCGCCGCGGATTGGAGCAAGAAGGTGTACTGCCCGGTCCATTGAACTTACGCCGCAAAGCCTCTACTTATTATATACGTGCCAGCGGATACAAGCAGTCTTTGCAATCTCGCGGATTGGTATTTTCCTATGCCCTTGCCGTAAGTGAAGAGAACGCCTCAGGAGGAACAATAGTTACCGCCCCTACTTGTGGTTCTTGCGGTGTGATGCCGGCAGTATTATATCATCTTGCTAAAAGCCGTGATTTCAGTGATACCCGAATCCTTCGTGCGCTTGCCACAGCCGGTCTTGTAGGAAATATCGTAAAGACCAATGCATCCATTTCAGGAGCAGAAGTAGGATGTCAGGGAGAAGTAGGCGTAGCCTGTGCAATGGCCTCAGCTGCTGCCAACCAATTATTTGGTGGTAGTCCTGCACAAATAGAGTATGCAGCCGAAATGGGTCTGGAACATCACCTCGGCATGACTTGCGACCCGGTATGCGGATTAGTTCAAATTCCTTGCATTGAACGCAATGCATACGCTGCCGCCCGCGCACTGGACGCCAACCTTTATTCTTCTTTTACTGATGGCATGCATCGTGTATCCTTCGACAAAGTTGTAGAAGTAATGAAAGAGACCGGAAACGATTTGCCATCACTCTACAAAGAAACCAGTGAAGGCGGATTGGCCAAGGATTATCGGCCAATGGGAGAATGATAATTTAGTGCATAGCGCTAAAATTAAGTGACGAGTTACAACTCGTCACTTTCTCACACTTTCGGTGGATAAATCGTATCATCCTTCCCTGTCACATTCACCGTATTCATCAGTCCTCCATCTTCCGAGTAGAATAACTGATACTTCTGATTTCCCTGTTTTACCTCAATCACATATTGCATGGGCTGCAATGGATACAGCAGGAAATAATAATCATCTTGTACCCAGTTTGCATACTCTCCGCTACCAAATGCAGTCTGTACAGCTTCAGGAAGATCATTCCAGAATATTTCCGATTCCGTCATCAGCCAATTGGCATTGGGATCAAACCATATATTTGATTCTTTTCCATCCAACCAGCAATCAGCCACAAAATAAGTTCCTTTTTGTTCCCATTCTATTCCTGTCGCACTCGGATACTTCTGTTTCAGGGCTTGTACCACAGACTCAGGAACATTAATGCTTTTATCATCATCATCGTCGTCACTGCATGCACTGAACATAACAGCAGCCATACACATCATCATCGCTAACATTAAAAATCGTGTCTTCATCTTTTTCCCCTCCATTAATCATCCATACTGACGAATTGTCCTTTTTTATTAAATTTCAATGAGAAATCATTGGCAAGTTCTACTTCTATACCTGTACCTTTACGTTCTATCTTGGTGATAATTTCATTTGGGAAATTCTTTTTCACATAGTCCTTGATAGAAACAGGGATAAGGGCGGCAGGTACAGCACCTTTCTTGCAATCTACTTCCGTCCAGTTACCTTTCTTGTCGAAATCAATCTCTGTACGGTCAGTCAAAGTCACTTCATACTTCTTAGATAAGAATTCACTATCTATCTTGATGTATGAGATCTGCGGTTTACTGAAATACTGATTGATAAAGTTACGCGCATTCAAAGGGAGCTCCTTTGCGTCTTTGGTAATCACATCACCTGCAAAAGCGAACTGAACGGCCACGATAGCCAATACGAGAATAGATAAAATCTTTTTCATAATCGTTATTCTTTTAAGTGTTACTAATTTATTTCTTGTTTTTATTCACACTGCAAATAACGATAGCGAATCGGGAAAGATTTGGGAATATTCGCCTTTAGCTTTTCTTTTCAGATTCTTTAACAAGCAAAAACAGATGCATTCCTTCCTGCCACTTATAAGTCAGACTGAGAGAAGCAGAAATAGCAATAGAACGGGCAATGGCAAGCCCCAAACCTGTAGAATCTTTTTTTCCGTCAATACTGCGATAGAAACGCCGGAATAGTTTTTCTCCATCCAATGGATGTTCACCACTATTTTTAATAATCAATGAAGAAGAAGTCGTTTCAATATACAACTCTCCCCCCGCATGATTGTGTACTAAGGAGTTTTTCACCAAATTGGAAACCAGAATCTGTGTCAGAGACAAGTTACACCGGATCACGAAAGGTTCTTCTCCCTTTATACGTACCAGATGTATCTTTTTCCCTTCATATATATCCATCAAATCGGGCAATAGTTCATCCAAAACTTCATCTACAGATACATCTTCCGTTTCGGTATACTGCCCATTCTCAATGCGGGACAACAACAATAAAGACTTATTCAATCTGACCGCCCTACCCAATGTAGCGTATATTTCATCCAGTTCTTTCAACTGTTGCTCGGTCATCGACTCATTCTCTGCAAGTAATTCGACCTTGCCGCGCACAATGGCAAGTGGTGTCTGCAACTCATGCGAAGCATTTTCTATAAACTGCTTCTGTTCTTCATAAGCTTTATAACTACGATTTCCCATATCCACAGCTGCCTCTCCCAACTGCTGGAACTCCCGTATCTTCGTAGGATTATCCAGCACCGGAAGCTTTTTCCCCGGTTGAATTTGTTGTAACCAGTCCAGCAGGCGCTGCAGCGGGCGGAACACACTTTGCAATATCAGGCGTGTACCTATAGACGTACAAATCAGAAAAAGTAAAAACAGTGCTCCCAGATACCAAAGAATGGCCTCTACCATATCATCACGTTCCAGAATGGAAATCATCAGCTCCAATTCATAATACTGTCCGTCCGGCATGCGGAAAACTGTTTTAAGTACCCGCACCGGTTCATCCTCATCTTCGCTTTCGATATAGACGGTAGAGTCATAGTACTTTTCGTCGTAGTCTTCCGCCTCTTCTTCGGATATAGGCCGGAATTTATAAAAAGACATCAGCGTTCCCTCTGTTTCAAGAACAGACGGGTCCATCAAGGCATTATTAATCAATATCTCACTATAGTTTTCAAGCGTATCATCCGTTTCATCCATCACTTCATCAATAATGGCATAATAAAACAACACACCCCATGCAGCCATCAGCAGAAGTAGCAGTAACGAGAGCTTTCGGTAGGTATAATGGAGAAGTTTCATGACTCGGAAAGTTTATAGCCAAAACCATATACCGCTTTCAGTTCCACGGTAGCATCAGCTTGTTTCAATTTCCGGCGGAGATTTTTCACTTGAGAATAAATAAAGTCCAAAGAATCTGCCTGATCGATATTATCGCCCCATACAGACTCTGCAAGGCTCATTTTATTAATTACACGATTTGGGTTGACTATAAAGTAATAAAGTAAATCGAATTCTTTCCGGTTAAGTTGCAAAGGCACTCCCCCGACCTCCACTTGCCGTTTATCAGGATAAAGCAACAGATTCCCCACCGTAATGGAAACATCCCCTTTCGCCTGCCTCCGACGAATAACAGATTTTACCCGCGCATTCAGTTCCGCCAGATGGAAAGGTTTGGTCAGATAATCATCAGCTCCCAATTCCAGTCCCTCTACTTTGTCATCCAAGGAATCTTTTGCTGAAATGATCAATACACTGTCACTACGACGAAGTCGTTTCAGTTCGCGCAACAAATCCAGACCACTTCCACCGGGCAACATGATGTCCAATAAGATGCAGTCATAATCGTAGTCATTCACTTTGTCCAGCGCCAAAAAATAATCGGCAGCAGTTTCCACTACGAAATGTTCTTTCAAAAGGGAAATGCGGATTGTTTCCCGCAAATCCGGTTCGTCTTCTACAATCAGGATTTTCATATCGGCAAAGGAAACTCATAAATTGGGAAACATTCTGGAATATCTTATCAAATACTGTCCGTCTCGTACACTTCTTCCAGTAATTCTTCTTTCGCTATAGAAATCTTGCCATCAGCAGATACAGTTATTGATAATGGAATATAGAGATCGGACTGCGGATAGCAGATGCTTGCTGCATAAACCATGCCTTTGGATGTGTTTTTATCGTACACCAAGCCTTCAAGAATAGAGTGTTTTAAGAATTTAGCATCCACCAATGAAGCAAAACTCTCTTTCGTGAATTCTTTATTCACAATAGACTTACCACCGGAAGTTATACGTAGTGTAATACGGTTATCTACAAATTTTTCTCCCTGTTCATTCGTCACAACAGGCAAACTGTCATCCGGACGACGAACCACATGAGAGTGATACTCCTTACCATTATAAGTAAAACTCATTTTACTATCAGACACCTGCATACGTTGCAAACCGTTGGCATCCACACTGTCTTTCATCAATACCTGCACATCTTCCCCATCTCCTTTTTTCTGAGAAGAACAAGCTGACAACAGCCACACGGCCATACATATCCAGAAGTAAAATACATTTTTCATTCTGCCATTTGTTTACAATTAACGGAACAAAGGAACGAAAAGAGAGGCAAAAATACAAGGGAAAGCCGGAATAAATGAAAAACGGACGGATAATGCTCCGCCCGTTTTTGAACTAATACCTTCTTTATTCTTTTATATTACCTATTGAATCCTGTTGTTTATAAGACAAAAATAAAAGCGAAAAGTTTAATGGAACCTTTCGCTTTAACATAAAACAATATTTCTGTTTGTTTTTTATAAGTCTCAGGCCTTCAAAGTTATAAACCGTCTACCGCTTAACTTTATTTCAATCTCTTTGATAGAGGGTATGACTCCTCCCACTTCGGCAGAAATCCGCATTCAGCCTACAATTAAAAGTTAGCATCAATTTACTCTCACTACTCTCACTTTTCAAAATAGCCGTTGATAATTAGAATATTAAGTGTGAGTGAGAGTAAAAAAATAGCGTGAGAGTTAGTGATTTACTCTCACACTGTCTTGTCCTGATTGTAAGGTGTTAATTTGTCTTGTACAAGAGAATGTTCTGTTTTTCTCCTAAGAAACATTCCTTTCAGCCATAGGAATTATCAGATGTCGACCTCAGTCAACAGGCCTGTTAACCTTGGTTGACAGGCTCATTAGCCTTAGTTAACAGGCCTGTCAACCAAGGTTAACACCCAATAGGACTTACTATAAAATATCTCCTTGCACACATGATTTGCTCTTTATCATCTGAGTGGATGGTTGTCCTCCTCCCAATGATATCTGTACTTTTCCTTTCATGGGTACAGATTTTCCAGAAATATCAACGACAGACAGTTCCTTAGATGTCAGGACAAACTCCACCGTTTGTGATTCTCCCGGCTTCAGATTAATCCGTTTAAAGCCCTTCAGTGCCCGAATCGGAGTTACAAAATCACGAGGATTGGAAACATACAACTGAGCAACTTCCTCTCCTTCCATCTTCCCTGTATTGGTGATTTTTGCTGTAACCTTAACTGACCGTTTATCCGGTGACGGTTGCAATTTCAAAGAGGAATATTGAAAAGTCGTATAACTCAATCCATAGCCAAAGGGATAAACCGGCGTTCCTGTAAAATAACGGTAAGTACGATTCTCCATGCTGTAATCTTCGAAATCAGGCAAATCGTTTACACTCTTATAGAAGGTCAGCGGTAAACGTCCTGAAGGATTATAATCTCCAAATAACACATCGGCTATAGCTTGTCCGCCAGCCTGACCGCCATACCATGCATTCAAGATAGCCGGAAGATGGGCAGATTCCCATTCAAGTCCTAAAGCACTTCCTGTCATCATAACAAAAACGACTGGCTTACCGGTTGCATATAATTCTCTCAATAAGTTTTGCTGCACGGAAGGAATAGAGATAGAAGTCCGGTCACCCCGTTTGAAACCTTCTATTTCCACCCCCATCTCCTCACCTTCTACTTTGGCAGAAAGACCACCCACAAAGATAATCACATCCGCATCCTTCACCGCAGCAGCAGTTTGTTTGTAATCAGCCTTCCGAAGTATTCCCATATCAAACTTGATTTCTGCATTATCCGCATGTTGAACATAGCGGATTTCTATCGGATAGGATTTACCCTTTTCTGCATTCAACAGATAATATGAGTTTATATTTCCAACTTTATTCTGCTTTACTCCATCAATATACAGTTCTGCTTTATCATCAGCCTTCAGTTCAAAGCAAACCTCACCTGTCTGTTTCGGTGTAAATACAGTACTCCAAACAGCAGACATCTGCCTGGTAATGATGCCATCGCCAACATCCTGACCATCTCCCCACTGATAATCAACAGTCTTTTCCAAACGAGATAATCCGGGATTTCCTTGCCACTGCGTATTTTGATAATAGTCAGCCTTAAAGCCCTGCTGCCCGTCATAACAGAACAAAGCATCTTCATAAGCTGAGGTGAAAACAAAATCATCAGTCAGATTAACACCTTTCTCGTAGACCACTTCCACCTGATTGCCCACTTTCTTTTGAATACCTTCCAGTGCTGTAGTTATATGTGACGGATAACCATAGTAGTTAGCAAGTAATACACTTTTATCATCAGCATTCGGACCGACCACTGCTATCTTCTTTATTTTATTCTTATTCAAAGGCAACAACTGATCTTGATTCTTCAGCAACACAATAGACTGACGAGCCATTTTCAATGCATGAGCTTTATGAGCGTCACACTCCAGAACTGATAAAGGTATATTTGAATAAGGTACACGGTCATCCGGATCGAACATACCCAGCCGGAAACGGATTTCAAATAATTTCTTCAAAGATTCATCTATCTGCTTTTCTGTTATCAATCCTCTGAGAACGGCATCCGCCAATGCCCGGTAAGCTCCATTACCACATTCACAATCTGTACCATGCAACACAGCATCCGCAGAGGCTGCTGCTGCATCCTGATGTGTTTTGTGAGTATTATAAAAGTCTTCAACAGCCCCGCAATCCGAAGTTACATAGCCGCCAAACTTCCACTGATTTCGCAAAATATCCATCATCAAAAGATCATTGCCACAGCAGGGTTGCCCAAAGAAGGAGTTATAAGCACACATTACTCCCGTCACTTTTCCTTCGACCACCAATTCCTTAAATGTCGGAAGATAGGTATCCCACAAATCATGGTTATTCACTTTAGCATCATACGTATGCCGGTTCCATTCCGGACCACTATGTACTGCATAATGTTTAGCACATGCTGAAGATTTCAGGTAAACCGGATCATCACCCTGAAGACCTTTCACAAATGAAACACCAATGGAAGCAGTTAAAAAAGGATCTTCGCCATACGTTTCCTGTCCCCGCCCCCAACGCGGGTCCCGGAATATATTGATATTCGGACTCCAGTAAGTTAATCCTCTGAATATTCCGGGAGTCCCTTTCCGGGTAGCATCGTGATAAATGGCACGTCCTTCATCCGAAGCATACACTGCCATTTGATGAACAGACTCTGTATCCCAGGTAGCTGCCATAGCAATGGCTTGAGGGAAAGAAGTAACTGGATAGGGGCTTCTGGCTACTCCATGTAAACACTCATTCCACCAATTATATGCAGGAATTCCCAGCCAATCTATGGCAGGAGCATTATTCAACATTTGAGAGATCTTTTCCTCTAACGTGAGACGCCCCACCAAATCATTTACTCTTTCCACTATCGGAAGTTCCGGATTCAAGAATTTGCATGTTGCTTGTCCCGCCACTGTGACAGAGAATAAAAGCAAACTGCAAATAAGATTCAATTCTTTTTTCATACCTTTTTCAATTCAATATAGCAGCAAAATTACTCCCATCTCATTAAAGGAATCATAAAAAAGAACTTAATACAGGACAAAAGTTACCTCACAAAGCCATTTTTATAATAATCATAAGCAACATCAATCCTTTCCGGAGTATCAGCATTCAAAAGAAGTAATAATTCACGGGTAAACTCCAAATGTCCGGTTCCGTTGGCAGTTACGATATTCTGATCGCTGACTGCCTGCTTTTCCTGATATCCGGCTTCATTAGTATATGCGCTACCTGCGAATTGTTTCAGATATGGAAGTGTGTTACTGGTATGCTTCACATTATTCAGAAAGCCATGTGCCCCCATAAAGGCAGAAGCATTGCAAATAGCTCCAACTATCTTGCCACGCTGTAATGCATCCTGCACAATTGGCACCACCAACTCCGATTCGGGTGATTGCCACTGCATGCCGCCTATCAGAACCAATGCCGCATAATCGGCAGGCATAGTCTGAAAACTATAATCCGGCACTGTGCGGAACCCGCCTATAGAACGAACTTCATCCAGCGTCGGGGCAACTGTCTTTGATATATATTTTACTTCGTTACCCGGTAACACTCCGGCATTTAAAGAAATAGAAAGGAATGCACCTTCCCAATCGGCATAATCATTCAATAGAAGAAATAAGACTTCCTGTTTCATTGTTTTCTGTTTTCAGCGAAATTAAGATGCAACCACGCAATCTTATTTTCTTATGGTTGAAACTCAAGTTCAAAATAGATATAATCTTTTATACTAAACTTTTCATACCATTCCGAAGGATGGGTTTTGGAATAGCGCACTTCGCAAAAATTGATAGCATCCACTGTCTGACCATTGAAATCCATCTTAAATTTTGCCCCGGTAGTATAAGCCATCAAAGGAATGCGATCTGCCAGCGTATAAGTTTTAGTTGGCAAAGTTTCCATCAGAATGCAGCTCTTGGTTGCAATAGGAACATGCAAAATGGTTCCTACTCTATGCTGGCAATCGATATGAACACTATCTGCGGACTCTGCCTGTGCAAAGAAATAAAAATGCTGAGCACTATCCATCTTACAAGGAATTTCTTCATTCAAAGCCTTCCTTTCTGTTTTTCCATCAGTACATCTTACCATATACAACTTATAAGGCAAGTTCTTGTGAGATGTCCTGACTATAACATCAAAACCAAAGATCCCCTGAAAGTCCATCAGTTTTTGCACAAAAGCATCTTTAGGCGATTCATAAGATACTGAGATAGTGTCTTGCGCTATCAAAGGCGTCATGCATAAAAAAAACAACGCCAATGTACATAAAAGCTTTTTCATTTTTTTTCAAATTTGCATACGATGCCGCAAATATAACAAAAACGCTGATATCATTGTCTCTATATGACAACAATATCAGCGCAATCCACTATTTATTACAAAGATGAAAATTTTTCTATAAATGTCAATGTAGGGAGGGCTACAACGTTTCCTGTTTCAACTGCTCCACGAACCCGTCAATACGGCGCAACTCCCTGGGAATATTAATACTCTGCGGACAGTGAGGCGAACATTGATCGCAACCAATGCAATGATTTGCCTGTCGCAGGCGTGGCACACTACGGTCATAACCAACAAGAAAAGCTTGGCGTGCCTTTCTGTAATTCTCGTCTTGTTGGCTCTTCGGTACATTCCCCTCATTCACACATTTATTATAATGTATAAGCACAGCAGGAATATCAATACCATACGGACAAGGCATACAGTATTTACAATCATTGCACGGTACGGTAGGGTACTTCAACATCAATTGTGCCGTTTCTTCTAGAAACTCCTTATCATCATCTGTCAAAGGAATCAGCGGAGAATAGGTACGGATATTATCCTGAAGATGCTCCATATACGTCATACCACTCAACACCGTCAACACTAGTTCCGGTGAGCCTGCAAAACGGAAAGCCCACGAAGCCACGCTATCTTCCGGACGACGCTGCTTAAGACGTGTCATAATATGAGTAGGTACATTAGACAATCTTCCACCCAGCAATGGCTCCATAATGATTGCCGGAATATTACGTTTTACCAATTCATCATATAGATAGTCCGCATTTACATTACGTCCCGAAGAATGTTTCCAGTCCACATAATTAAGCTGTATCTGTACAAAATCCCATTTCACCTCATCATGCAGAGAAAGCGCATAGTCATAAGTATCCACTGTACCATGGAAAGAAAATCCCAGATTACGGATACGTCCAGCCTCCCGTTCCTTCAACAGAAACTCCATCATACCATTGTCTATATATCGCGCTTTGAACGCTTCTATTCCACCATTACCAATAGAGTGCAGCAAATAATAATCGATATAATCTGTCTGCAAATCTTCGAAAGACTTACGATACATGGCTATGGAGTTTTCACGGCTATAATTACTAAAGTTAGATAACTTTGTAGCAATAAACAGTTTCTCGCGCGGATGACGTTTTAATGCAATACCAGTAGATTTTTCCGACCATCCCTGTACATACACTGGAGATGTATCGAAATAATTCACACCGTGCGCAATAGCATAATCTACTAATTCGTTCACAGCATCCTGATCAATTATATCTCCTTTCCCGTCCGGCGAAGGAACTGTCGGCCAACGCATACAACCATAACCCAGAAGTGAAACACGGTCTTTCTGAGCCACAGAAGTACGGTAAGTCATCTTATCAGTGGGCACCGGAGTCGATGCACTGCCTCCCGGAATCACCCCATCCTTCTGTTTGCAACTATAAAGAGTAGCAGCAGCCGTTGTCGTAGCGGCACTGATGCCCACAATTTTCAGAAAATCCCTACGGTTTATATTTTTATTATGTTCTTCCATATCTGTTCTTCTAACATTTATCACTTTATCACCCTATCACATTACCACCTTTATATTACTCGATGTCTCTCATGTCCCTCCACATAGATAGCACTAAAAGGGCGTGCCGGACAAAGATTCTCACAGGCACCACAACCAATACAACGCTCTACATTGACAACCGGAATCTTTGGAGAATCCGGATTATCTACCTCAGACGGAACCATTTCTATCGCCGCTACCGGGCAATGACGGGCACAATTGCCGCAATTTACTCCATCAGTCAACGGCACACAATTCTTCTTGATCCATACGGCATGACCGATCTGGATAGACGATTTATCTGCCGGACTGATAGGATGGATGGCATCTGCCGGACATACCTCAGCGCACTTGGTACATTCCGGACGACAATAACCACGTTCATAAGACATCTCCGGCTGCATTAACGTCATCAAATTACCGGATGGACGTAAAACCTGGTTAGGGCACACTGATACACAAAGCTGGCAAGCCGTACAATGCTGCGCAAAATTACGAATACTCAATGAACCTGCCGGTACAATAGGTGTCGTCCGTTCCGGTATTTTCTTATCCTCAATGACAGCCAATCCACCATCCACTTTTTTCTCCTGTGCCTTCAGCAATGTACTTGCAGCAAACACGGCGCCGGCAGAGAAGAAAGCACGACGTGCATTGTCCACCTGTTCCGGTGACACACCAGTTACTTTTTCAGCAGCTAACGGTTTCTGCACTTCCTTATGAGGACGCTCATAACGGATAGCTCCTTTCTTACATTTACCGATGCAATCCATACAAACCACACAGCGGCTATAATCTATTTTATGATTTTTAGAATCAATGCATGCCGCCTTACAATTGCGTGCGCACAAACCGCAACCATTACATTTACTCGTATCGATTGCCGGTTTCAGCAAAGAAAAACGTGAAAAGAATCCCAATACTGTTCCTACCGGACAAATTGTATTGCAATATGTACGCCCGTTGCGCCAGGCCAGCACAGTCAGAATAACAAATGTCAGAACAGCTATCACAAAAGTTCCCATAGCCTTCATCCAGACATCTACAGAATAAAACATATAGCTATCTGCCCGTTCGGCCAAAAGAGCAAGCAGGTTGTTTCCCCACTGATAAACCGGAGCAAACAGATTAGAAGCTATTCGTCCGTACGAACTATAAGGTGCCAGTAAGGCAACCAATGAACCAACTCCTCCTATCAGAGCCAGAATAAATACTCCCAGCACTCCGTAACGCAACCAATTAAGTGCAGGTGAATACGAATAGCGATTCTTTTTCCGCTTTTTACCCAACCATGAAACTACATCCTGAAATACGCCCAACGGACAGATTACGGAACAATACACACGCCCAAAGAGCAGTGTCAATGCAATAAGGATTATTACAACCCCGACATTCAAAGCCAACAAAGCGGGCAAAAACTGAATTTTAGCCATCCAACCGAACCAAGCATGCAATGTACCCGTAAAATCGAGAAACAAAAGCGTGATCAGCACGAAAAAAAATATGGCAAACGTTAGTCTGATTTTTCGTAACATACTTTTATTTTATGGAATATCATTTATAAACCAAATACTTGATAAACAGATAACCGCCGAGAATCTGTAATCCCATTCCTGGTATGCCGATGCGGAAATCCTGGAAAGCAAGTGCAAGGTTGCCTACCATTGCCCACTCACCCAGCGTTCCGATAAACTGATAAGCCAGTACTACTAATGCTAAAACAGGAATAGAGATACGTTTAAAACGATTGGCTGCATATCCGGCAACCACTGCCAGTAAAACGGATTTTAAAAGAATGGCCGGCAATACTCCTGCAGGAGGCATACCGAAAAGCAGATGGTTCAAAACCGGTGAAAAGACGGCTGTCAGCAATCCAACTTTCCAACCGTATTTATAAGCAGCAATAAGCGTAAAGAAATAAATCGGTAACAAAGTAAGACCACCCTGTGGAATAAGATGGCAAAGTTGTGGCAAAACCAGATTACCCAGAATGAAAAGAGCAGCGGCAAAATACGTTTTCACATTGCCGTAATCCAGAGAATACAGTCTGATAGTTGTTGTTTTCATAATTTATATGTTTATTAAAAGTTAATGTTTACTCCACCCATAAAAGTAGCTTTCGGCATCGGATAGCCGGCTATTATTTCGTAACGTTGTGCCAGCAGGTTCTCGCCACGCACATAGAACGACAGGTAATGGGTCGCTTTGAAGCTCCCCTGCATATCCCACAGCACAAAGTTCTCCTTGGTTTCCGCATCCAGGTCGGTATAAAGTCCTTTCACATATTGGATGCCCGTAGATGCACTCCAACGTCCTTTCCTGAAGTTCACGCCTCCGTAAAGTTTATGTTCGGGAGATGCCAGTACAGGATTCTCCATGTGAAGCCAGCTATAATTTGCCGTGACACCCCATGTTGAATTGAACCGGTATCCTATATTCGCTTCCGCTCCCCAGTTCTCAATCTCACCGGAGTTCTGGTTCAGCATACCGCTTCCGGCCGGATTGGGAAGACGCAGAATCAGGTTTTCACCATTGATATAGAACACATTTACGCCGTATGACAAACGGTTTTCCATAAGGCGCTGCGAGAAGGAAAGTTCATAATTCCACAGTTTCTCGGGCTTCAAATCCGGATTTTGCGGAGGGAACATATACATTTCGCGAATGGTGGGATTGCGAAATCCCTTACTTGCCATTGCCTTGATTTCCGCATCTTTCGGGAGGTGGAAGGCCAGACCGACTTGTGGAATAAACTCCATCCCTGTCTGCGAATGATGGTCTACACGTGCACCGGCATTCAGCGTGAGCCAGGTGACGATGTCCTGCCGGAAGTCTACATATCCGGCTACTTCATTCAGGGATTTATCCGCTGAGGTTTCACGATGTCCGTCAGAGAATTTATTCCATGCTTCACCGCCGAAATGAAAATAATCGGCTCCTACAGTCACCCGGTTCCCTTTGAAAAGTTGCAGGCTCTGATACCATGATACACCGAGCATCTGGTCGTTGGAGTTGAAGCGGTAGTCAAGCGGTTCTCCGCCGGGCTGGTAGCCGTCGTTTATCCAGTGGTCGCCCCAATTATAGAAAAAACTCAATGCTCCCGAGGTCTTTTCGTAATGATTCTCCAGAGCAAAAGAGGTCATACCGCGAGTGATGCGCTGGTCGTTGTCGATATAAGGGCGAGTAACTGCCCCCGGATTGGTAGCATTGAAATGAGTGATATTCACATCTCCCCACAGCTTCCAGTTGTCCGTGAAGTCATAACCCAACTTGGCATAACCGCCGTATTGTTCAAAGCCCATATCGGCCCGATGCCCGTCCGTGCGATTATAAGAAGCTGTCACCGTACTGCTGAAACGTCCTTTCCGGATGCGGTTGGTTGCTTCGGTCTGCAAGGTTCCATAGGAGCCGGCACCGATGTTGATGCTTGTATTCACACCGTCTTCCTGCATCTTGCGGGTGACGATGTTGATGACGCCACCCATAGCATTGGAACCGTAAAGCACTGATGCCGGGCCACGAAGCACTTCTACTCGCTCCGCCATCATCGTTTGGTAAGCATCGACGATGGGATGTCCCATCAAACCCATATATTGAGGATGTCCGTCAATCAAAACCAACAGTCCGGTAGTGGGTAACCCCGCCTGTGCCGGACCTCCGATTCCACGCAGCGACATCTGTCCTGATGCACCTGTAGCTACACCATACCCCATCACACCGCGTGAAGTAGAGAAGAAACCGGGCACCTGGGAGTTCAGCACCGGAAGCACGGAAGCCTGTTGGCTCGCTTCGAGTTGCGGACGTCCCACCACTGATACGGTCATGGGCAGATGGCGTACATCCGTTTCGCTGCGTGTGCCCGTCACCACCACTTCATTGATAGCGTAGCTTCTCGCCACCTGTGTGCTGTCCTTACCGGTTTGTGCTTGCAGGCTTGCCGCACTTATCAGGCAGCCAGTACATAATGCAAGTATCGTTCTCTCTTTTTTCATCTTTAAAAACACTCTTTTTATTCTATAATAGTTTTCGGTTGCAAATATAGGGACTGTCGCCTACAGAACCTGTAGACAAATTACAGTAGTACATACCTAAATTACTGATTAACGTCCTGTAACCTAACCGTTATTACTCACCAGCCACGACTTGAACTCAGATGCTTTGTTCTTGCTGATATAGACACGCTCGGGAACCTCCACATCGAGCGTCACCAGCAAGCGGCTATCGAACCAGATGGTTATATCCGTCACGCTGTTTCTGGCTATGATGAATTGCTTATTCGCCCGGATAAAGTCAGCGGGATTCAGAGAGGACATTATCTGTTCCAACGTCTTGGAATACGGATACAGAGTCCCGTCTTTCAGATACACACACGTATTCTTATCCACCGTATAAAAACACGAAACATCCCTTAGACTGACAGGCAGCAATTTATCTTTTCGTGGAATCAATAGCTTATCTTTATATCTGGGCACCGGTGCCAACAGGTTCAACTGAGACAAGTATTGCAGAATATCCTGACGGGTCAGCTTGCTATACTTATCCAGTGCATGCTTCACATCCTCCACCTTCACCGGTTTCAGCAGGTAGTCCACGCTATTCACCTTAAAGGCTTCTATCGCATAACGGTCGTATGCCGTCGTAAAAACAATGGGGGTTTCCAGTTCCATTTTATCGAAGATAGTAAATGCCGAGCCGTCCGACAAATGTATATCCATGAATATCAAATCCGGAGTCGGATTGGATTGCAACCAATGGATAGTCTGGGTCACACTTTCCGTATTACCGGAAATCTGAATATCATAGGAGACTTCCTTGAGAATATCTACCAGATTCTCATAAGCGGCAGTCTCGTCTTCTACAATAAGCACTCTCATATCGCTACTCTTTTGTTTTGATATTGATTCTATTTTTATTTTAAAGGGAGATAAACCCGGAATGTTTCTTCATCGCACTCCACCCGGATTTGCTTGTTCATCAGCAAAGCGAAACGGCTTTCCAGATTCTTCAATCCGGTTCCGTTGGTATCGGGCGGAGACAGTTTGGGATACATAGGATTGGACACCACCAACTCATTCTGTTCGTTCAGACTGATGGATATTTCCATCTTATGCTCACTGTCTATCATATTATGAACGGTCACGTTCTCCACCAGCGGGAGCAATGAAAGCACCGGCAATGTCAGCTCATCCTGCACAGCCTCGTCCACCCGGATGGAAAACATCAGCTTATTGGCAAAGCGCACCTCCATCACGTAGCGGAAAGACTGGATGAATTCCAGTTCCTCCCTCAGCGTGACGAGCCCCTTCTTGTCACTCTGAAGAATGTAGCGGAAGATGTCGGACAGCTTATGCACGTACATCAGTGTTTTCTCGTCATCCTTCTTGCGGATGAGCGATTGCACTCCGTTCAGTGAGTTAAAAAAGAAATGCGGGTTTATCTGGTTGGCCAATGCATCGCAACGGCTTTGCAGGTTCTCTATGCGCAGGCGCTCAATCTCATGTTCCTTCTCCCGTTGTTTGGAGTAGAGCATGGAGATGTGGCCGATAAGCGTGCAGAGGGAACACAGGATGAAGAATTGGGAAAGCAGGGTGCTACCCAGAAAGTCGGTGCGGATACCATACGAAGCAATCCAGTAGGAAACGGATGCAAACCCCGCGTAGGCAAGCAACGAATAGCCGAAGTTGCGGGCAAAGCGTTCCTTAAACTGTGCATCCGGTAGTCGACGCAGATTATAGCGTATCAACAAACTAATCAGTCCCCAGAAAAAAAAGAAACGGTAGGCAAAATACCAATAAAAGCCCGCACAAACTCCCCAAAATTTTATATCCCAAGGGAGGCAGGCTATATTGGGATATATGATGAAAACTGCACTAATCAGGCTGACCAGCGGCAATTTACGGCTTATGTAGGTATCAAATGAGGACATATATTTTTTCTTCTTTTCTGCAAAGAAAAACAAAATTATCGAGACGCGGCAACGACAAAAGAAGCAAAACGAAAAAACAGGGTGTAAAAGCGAAATCAGGCGTTAGGGGGGGGGATAAAGGAGCTTACTCCATTAACTCTAAGCGAAACGATAACTCCTTACAGTTCCCTTAACTCCTCCTTTTCCCCCGTTTTTCCTGTGTCTCTGACGAGGCTTTCTCTTGTCGCTGACTTGGGGAAGCCTCGTCAGAGACACAGGAAAAACGGAGGGGAAGGGCAGGAAGTTTAACTCCGGACACACAGCAATAAAAGGAAGTCCGAAAGCGATGCTTCACAAAAGACCAAGACCGAAGCGAAGGTTGCCGAACAGGACGAAGTCCTATCCTCTCCCGCCAAGCAAACGATTCTGGTGGCAGAGGATATTCAAAGCAACTTCCTGCTTGTCTCGGCATTGCTGAAAAAGCACTTCCACCTCGTAAACGCGAAAAACGGACAGGAAGCTGTAGAGGCCGTCAAAAACAAGCATTTCGACTTGGTACTGATGGATATGAAGATGCCGATGATGGATGGTCTGGCGGCAACGGCCGAAATACGTAAGTTCGATACCGAAGTACCCATCATCGCCCTCACCGCGCATGCTTTCGATACCGACCAGCAAGCTGCACTTGAGGCCGGATGTAATGAATACCTCGTAAAACCCTTCAATAAAGCAAGACTGATGGAAGTAGTAAAAAAGTATTGCGACAAGCAGAAGGCAGTCTGATAAACCTATTTAGAGAATAGTCAGACTGACCCTTTTCCCCAGCCCTTCGAAAATCCGGAAGAGAGTGGAGAGTTGTACATCTGCTTTTCCATTCTCAATGCGTGAGATATAGGTTTTCTTTGTACCTATTTTCGCTGCAAGTTGTTCCTGGGTAAGACCGGCTTTCAGACGTTCTTCTTTCAGACGTTCTGCAAGAATAAAGACCTCTGCACCCCGTTCAAAATCATTGCGTTTCGGTGTGCCTTTCTGCCCGTATTCCACATCCAATATTTCATCAAAGGTATGGCACCCTTTGATTGATTTTGCTTTAGCATTTGTTTCACTCATAGTCTATCTCCTTTCTTCTTTAATTCAAAATATTCTTTCATAATTGAGGTTGCTTTTTCTATTTCTCTGAGAGGTGTCTTTTGTGTTTTCTTTTGAAAACCATTAAAAAGAATAACCAGTTTTCCTTCATCAAAGCAACAGAATATCCGAAAAATATTGCTTTCCATTTCTATTCTTATTTCAAATAATCCTCTAACATTCTCTATATTTCGAAAGAATCTGGAAGGAATATGTTCTTCTATGCGCAGGAGATTGAGTACATAATTTATTTTTTGTCTCACAGAAGATACTTGTTTATCATAAAATTCTGCAAAATAATCCCCATGCACGATTATTTCTCTTTTATATTCCATTGCCGTTTTATTTTATCACAAAGTTAACTATATGATTAACTTCCGCAATCTATTCCTGTATATTTAACATTATCTTATTCTTCTATTTTCTCAATATTTCGGAGAATGCATTTCTCTGTCTAAACTGTTTTTATTGATAAATGAGATATTTTACTCTTGTCGAATGAATCAGTGTTCTCGTTTCACGACTTTTAGACCAATTTCATGCCCTCCCCGTACCAGATCCATATCAAGTCCGTATCTGCTCCGTATCTATACAACCGAATTTGCTACGGACTTGGTACGGACTTGATATGGATCGGGTACGGGGAGATAGGAAGAGCAGACCAAACAAGAAAATAAATTCCAGATATAATTTGGTGGTTATAAAAACATTGCCCACATTTGCACCCGAAAACGAAGACAGGAATTTAAAATCCTCATCGGAGGACATGATAATCAATAATTAGGATGCCGGATAAGATGAATGGTGCAAATCATTCACCCTGTCCGGCACCTTTTTTATACCAGAATTGCAGCTTTGGCCTGATTGATGAAAGAATAAGTTTGATGAAAGAGTTAAATCTGACACAAGGCAGCGTTCCGAAAGTACTGTTACAGTTTGCAGTACCCTTCCTGATAGCGAATGCACTTCAGGCACTCTACGGGGGTGCCGACCTCTTTGTTGTGGGACAATATGATGATTCTGCAAGCGTAGCAGCCATTGCCACTGTTACGGCGCAAGGTATCAGTTTTGCAACAGCACTTGGGTTTCTGCACCGGCGCGGATTCCACTTTGAGTTCACAAAGCGGGACATCCGGCTGAACCGAGTTCTGTCCAAAAGAGTGCTGACACTGGGTGCTCCCATAGCCTTGCAGGATGCATTGATTAATGTCTCGTTTCTAATAATCATCGTATTCGCCATGTTGCCTCCGATAACCATATCATCGGCCGTGGCAACCATGACAGCACAGAATTATGGTGCAGAATTGATACAGCGAATGAACAAGTGCTTCCTTTCCGGAATAGGATTTGCCCTCGTTTTCGGATTGTCGGCTTGCCTCTATTCGCAATTCCTGCCCGAAACGCTTACGGCTTTTTTCACCAAAGACCCGGCTGTGGTGGCTATGGCGGCGGAATATCTGCGGGGATACAGCATCGACTGCGTCATTGTCAGTTTTGTGTTCTGTATAAATTCCTACTTCAGCGGACAGGGAAATTTACTGTTCCCGATGATTCACAGTCTGATAGCGACTTTCTTGTTCCGCATTCCATTGTCATACTGGCTCAGCCAGATAGACAGTTCATCACTGTTCATCATGGGCTTTACTCCACCCATCTCGACAGTGGTTTCGCTGCTGATATGTATCTGGTATCTGAGATATAGTCAGAAAATCAAATGAGGAGTTATGCCCGATACTCATTCGGGCTTACCCCTACCACCTTCTTAAACAAACGGCTTAAATGATGCGGATACTTGAAGCCCAGTTCATAGGCAACTTCGCTGACGGTTTTATTCTCATCATAGAGCCGTTCCTTTGCTTTTTCTATCACAAAGAGTTGAATGGACTCCTGAGCAGACTTTCCGGTTTCTTTCTTAATCAAATCACCAAAGTAATTGGCAGAAAGATGCAGTTTGTCCGCGGCATATTGCACAGACGGCAAACCGACTGTTTGCGGCTGGTCTGATTCAAAGTAGTCACTGAGCAGATTCTCAAAACGAACCAGGATATCTTTATTCAGACTTTCACGGGTAATGAATTGGCGGTCATAGAAACGCTGGCAATGGTTCAACAAAAGTTCAATGGTAGAAGCGATAATACTTTTACTATGCTTATCTATGGCTCGTTCCAGTTCCTCCTGTATCTCCAGATAACAGTTAAGGATAATCTGACGCTCACGCTCGGACATGTGCAAAGCTTCATTCGCTTCATAAGAGAAAAAACTGTAGTCTTTCATCTTGCGTCCCAATGATGTGCCCCGCAATAAATCAGGATGGAATAGTAACGCCCACCCTTGAGGATTCAATGTTTCTTTGTCATCATCCACACCTGCCACCTGTCCCGGAGCGACAAAAACCAGCGTACCTTCCTGATAATCGTAGGTGCTACGCCCATAAGACAACTCCCCACATTTAAGCTGTTTCAGGAAGATACAATAAAAGCCGAAATTCTTGCGCCCGTGCTTTAATGACTTCAGTGTTGAAAAGTCGACCACACTAACGAGCGGATGCAATGTCTCCACTCCTACCGCCATATTATACTCATGAATTGTATTCAACTTTACGATTGCTCCCATATTCTTCTTTATTTTATCCGATGACAAAAATAGAGGTTTTCTCTTAGCTTTCAAACATCCGTATCATTAAATCTGTAATATTGGTATGAGAAACTGTAATCTGTATATACGCCTCATTTTCAAGCATTCAAGAAAGATTCTGAAACCGTAATTATGGTTTGCAAAGCAGTAATCTGTCTATTTACAAACGCTATCTCACAGCTTACCTTTGCAACATCAAAAACATAAAGAATAATCCTCTATCTCTTGATAGAATCAAACTTTAAAATTAGCATAGTATGAGAACAAGAATTATTTCACTAATCGTAATTGCAATGACAACATTAAGTATGAATGTACAAGCACAGGACTCCTCTACGGACAAAAAAGTATTGGTAGCCTATTTCTCCCGCTCGGGAAACACACGCGCAGTAGCCGACCACATCAAAAGCCTCACTGGAGGAGATATGTTCGAAATTCAGGTAGCCAAACCGTATCCGGAGGAATACCATGCCTGCACGGAAGTAGCCAAGAAAGAAAAAGAGGACAATGCAAGACCAACCCTCAAAACCAAGGTTGAGAACATGGCATCCTATGACGTCATCTTCATCGGTTACCCCAACTGGTGGGGAACGATGCCGATGCCCATCCTGACCTTCCTGGAAAGCTATGACTTCAACGGCAAAGTAGTAATCCCCTTTTGCACACATGGCGGAGGTGGCGAACAAAACTGTTTCAAGGATTTCGTGAAGCACATCGGCAAGGCAGACAGCAAGCAAGGTTTCCTTATCGGTGGCGGACAAGCCTCATCCGCCCGTCCGCAAGTGGAAAGCTGGTTGAAAGGACTTAAATTAATACAATAATCTGCAATGTCCGAGGATTAACAGCCCTATCAATTGTTTTTATAACAAACCAATAAAAAGATATAGTATGCAAACTGTAAAATTAAATAATGGCATAGAAATGCCTATTCTGGGTTTTGGCGTCTATCAGATTGAAGACCAAGCCCTCTGCGAACAATGTGTGTATGATGCCATCGAAGCCGGTTACCGCTCCATAGATACAGCCGCCGCTTATTATAATGAAGAGGCTGTGGGAAAAGCAATCAAACGTAGCGGAGTTCCCCGTGAAGATTTGTTCATCACTACCAAACTGTGGATTTCGGATGCCGGTTATGATAAGGCAAAGAAAGCCTTTGAGGCATCCATGAAGCGCCTGCAACTCGATTATCTGGATTTATACCTCATCCATCAGCCGTTCAATGACTATTACGGTTCATGGCGTGCAATGGAGGAATTATATAAAGAAGGCCGCATCCGTGCCATCGGCGTCAGCAACTTTATGCCGGACCGTTTGGCTGACTTGATTCAGTTCAACGAAATCGTTCCTGCTGTCAATCAAGTGGAAACCAATCCTTTCAATCAGCAGATTGAAGCTGAAGTATTCATGAAAGAGAAAGGAGTTCAGATTGAATCGTGGGCGCCGTTTGCCGAAGGAAAGAACGATTTATTCCGGAATGAAACGCTGGCGGCAATTGCGGACAAGTATCACAAATCTATCGCCCAAGTGGTGTTGCGCTGGCTGATACAGAGAAATGTAGTGGTTATCCCAAAGTCCATCCGCAAAGAACGCATCATTGAGAATTTCAATGTATTCGATTTTGAACTGGCTAAAGAAGATATGGAGAAAATAGCTGCATTGGACACTAAGACAAGTTGTTTCTTCTCCCACCGTGATCCGAAGATGGTGGAATGGTTGGGTGGGCTGCACTAAGAAATCTAAAGAACATTTGCATCCAATCGGCATATTAGTTACTTTTGTAGAGTGTTTTATAAATCAAAGCAATATGAATAGAACAGATATACAAAATGGCTCTTATGCTGATTGCCCTATCCGGATGATACTGGCCCGCATCAGTGATAAATGGTCTATACTGACACTTTTCACCTTGACACAGGCCCCCGTAATGCGGTTTAATGAGCTACAGAAGACAATACCGGACATTTCACAAAAGATGCTGACCGTTACACTCCGCACATTAGAAGAAGATGGACTTGTGAGAAGACAGATTTACGCTCAAGTGCCGCCTAAAGTGGAATATTCGCTGACGGACAGGGCCATGTCTCTGTTACCACATATCAACTCCCTGATTTCATGGGCACAAGAGAATATGAACGACATTATCAATGACAGGAAAAGGCGAAGGGGGAAATAACGTTGCCTCAAAAAAAAACACGTTTCTTCCCAAGCCGACGAATGTTCACGCCGAACTACACATTATATATATGCACTATGAAAATCCACATTTGTTTTTTACTGCTTTTGGCAGTCGGCAGCCTGTCTGCCCAAAATGTATGCTTATCTGGAATCGTTCAAGCAACGGCTTTATCCCAATCTGAATAACCTGATGAAGAGAGGAGTTTCGGTTCGTGCTCCCTTTGAAATTGCAGACAGAAGATAAGCTTCAGCAACTCTTCTATCCATGCCTATTCTCACTATGATGAGAAAAGATTCTCATAAGAGTGAGAATAAATTCTCATCATAACGAGAATAAATTCTCACCGCAACGAGAAAGTTATCATAAAATACCCTCTCTGTCCTCCGTCAGGCATCCCAGTCGTATTGATCTATATATTCATCAAACACAGGTTGCCCTGTAATTCCACGGCTGAGGAAAATCCGGCGAATAGATTCTTGTTCAACTAACTATGAAGGCAATATACAAAGTTGAAAGGTATCTAGTCGTAAGTAAGATTCGGTTTCATATCAATTGTTTTAAGAATGTTTTATTCAGTGAAAAGGTAAGTTTTTTTAAGGACAAATATTCTAATAACAGGTAATTTATAAATTTGTGGAAGAAAAGCCGCTATTATTAATTTTGATAGCGGCTTTTTGTCTATTTTTGCCAGCATATTTGAGTATTACCCCCAACAAATCATAAATCTTAATACCAGAATTAATGAAACACACACTTTTATTCACTTTGACACTCATTGTATCAATCAACTGCAATACGGTTGCTGCACAACAACAAGACACGGTTTTCGTCTCTAACTTCGGGGCGCATGTTTATTCTTACACAAACAGTGTTACCAACATACAGGCTGCGATTAATGAATGTAAACGAACAGGCGCTCATGTGCTTTCTTTTGAAAAAGGCCGTTATGACATCTGGCCTGAAGGAGCGATACGCAAAGAATATTTCATCACGAATACTTCGACCGAGCAAGAGTGCCCTTCCAAAGTAAAAACAATCGGCTTGCTATTTGAAGATATGAAAGACCTGATAATCGAAGGCAAAGGAGCGACTCTTATGTTTCATGGCAAAATGACAACTATCGCCCTGGAACATTGCAAGAACTTGACCTTTCAGAATTTACAGGTCGACTTTGAACGCCCTGCGGGATCAGAAATAACGTTTACGCAGGTAAATGGAAATGAAGTGGAGGTGAAGGTGCATCGTGATACCCGTTATGAAATAGTAAACGACCGGATGAACCTTTACGGTGAAGGCTGGAGGTCTAACCGGAACCATTGCATAGAATATGATCCTGCGGACGAAACATTCCGCTACAGTCAGGGTTGGAATGTACTGTCTGCATCCAAAGCGAAAGAAATAGCGCCGAACGTAATACATTTCAACGTTCAGAAAGAATATTCCCCCAAAGTGGGCAACACACTGACCATTCGTGATATTATCCGTGACCAGGTGGGATGGTTTATTTTTGAAAGTAGCGACATTACCCTCAGTCAGATTCAGATACATTATATGCACGGGTTAGGCATAGTGAGCCAATACACGCGCAACATAACGATGGATAGAGTGAAATGCATGCCTCGTGAAGGAAGTGACAGATTGCTGGCCGCTTCTGCTGACATGATGCATTATTCGGGATGCAGCGGAAAAATTAAGAATAGACAGTTGCTATTTTGCCGGGGCGCAGGACGATCCTATAAATGTTCATGGCACTAACCTCCGCGTTGTGGAGAAGCTCGACGAACATACCGTGAAGCTACGTTTCATGCATGGACAGAGCTACGGATATAATGCCTATTTTGAGGGTGACACCGTAGCTTTTGTAAGAGCGTCTACTATGGAAAGGTTTGCCTCTGCCTGTGTTGTTTCTGTAAAGCGGCTGACAGACCGCACTGTAGAAGTTGCTTTCGACCGTGATATTCCCAAAGAACTGGAATTAAACCATGATTGTGTGGAGAACATCAGTTGTACGCCCGAGGTAGAGATTCGCAATTGTTATTTTACAAGAACCAGTACGCGGGGAACCTTGATGACTACTCCCCGAAAAGTAATCATTGCGAATAACACCTACTATAAAACAGGCATGAGCGCTATTCTTATCGAAGGAGATGCCGAGGGCTGGTATGAATCGGGACCTGTAAAAGATGTGTTGATTCAAAATAACATTTTTATCGACTGTGCCTATAATGGTGGTCCTGAATATGCGGTAATAGCATTGAACCCTTCCAATACCATTATTGATGCAGCGCATCCGGTACATAGAAATGTACGCATCATAGGCAATACTTTCCAAACATTCGGCAACCCGGTTTTATATGCCAAAAGTACAGAAGGATTGGTCTTCAAAGATAATAAAGTTACATCCACTCCGTTGCCTGGCGGTGCACTCCAAAAACCGGTATTTATACTGAATGGTTCTAAGAATGTGACAATCAAGGACAATATCCTGAAGGGAACCTTCCGGGAGAATATCGTTTTCAGAAATATGAAAAAGGGATTTATCAAGACCGACTTATAAATAGACTATATACCTTATATCAAAAACAATAAAAATACCACGATAATGAGAAAAAAACATTTGCTTTTTATTTTCGCCTTATTTACTATTGTCGCAGGACATGCACAGAGTATAGACTACACTAAAGGATTTTCTATCTGGTTCGACACTCCTAATACTCTGCAAGGAAAAGCCATCTGGTATGGCGGAAGACCGGATATGTGGAAAGGCGAAAACAAACCGGAAAGTGCCGGAAATACAGCACGCAATCCGGATGCCGATTGGGAATCACAATCGTTGCCTATCGGAAACGGGAGCATCGGTGCCAATATTTTAGGATCGGTGGAAGCCGAACGCATCACCTTTAATGAAAAGACGCTCTGGCGCGGTGGTCCCAATACAGCCAAGGGAGCGGATTATTACTGGAATGTGAACAAGCAATCCGCACATGTATTGGACGAAATCAGACAGGCGTTTGTCGAGGGCAATCAGGAAAAAGCAGAGCTCCTGACCTGCAAGAATTTCAATAGTGAAGTGGCTTATGAATCTAATGAGGAAAAACCGTTCCGCTTCGGAAACTTCACCACAATGGGCGAATTCTATATAGAAACAGGACTCAGTGTGATTGATATGGACAATTACAAACGCATCTTGTCGGTAGACTCAGCCTTAGCTGTCGTGCAATTCAATAAAGGCGGAGTAGCTTATGAGCGCAGTTATTTTATTTCATATCCCGCCAATGTAATGGCTATCCGGTTTAAAGCAAACCAACCGGGCAAGCAGAACCTGGTTTTCAGTTACTCCCCCAATCCGGTTTCCACCGGAGAAATCGCTTCCGACGGAACTAACGGATTGACTTACACCGCTCATCTGGACAATAACAGCATGCAGTACGTAGTACGGATTCATGCCGAAAACAAGGGAGGAACTTTATCGAACGCAAACGGGAAGTTAAGTGTGAACAATGCGGATGAAGTAGTATTTTTCGTAACAGCCGATACGGATTATAAAATTAACTTCAATCCGGATTTCACAGATCCACGGACTTATGTAGGGGTAAATCCGGCGGAAACGACCAATGAATGGATGCAAAAAGCGATAGAAAAGGGATATGATGCTTTGTATAAAGAACATTATAAAGATTATGCCGCTTTGTTCAACCGGGTGAAGCTGGAATTGAATCCGGACATGAAAAGCAACAATCTTCCTACCCCGCAACGATTACAGAATTATCGCAAGGGACAGCCGGACTCCTATCTGGAAGAACTTTATTATCAGTTTGGACGCTATCTGCTTATTTCCAGTTCGCGTCCCGGAAATATGCCTGCCAATCTGCAAGGCATCTGGCACAATAATGTAGATGGCCCGTGGAGAGTGGATTACCATAATAACATCAATATACAAATGAATTATTGGCCTGCCTGTTCCACTAACCTGACGGAATGTATGCTCCCACTGATCGACTTTATCCGTACGTTGATAAAGCCGGGTGAAAAAACCGCGAAATCTTATTTCGGAACCCGTGGATGGACAGCCTCCATCTCCGCAAATATATTCGGTTTCACTACGCCCTTGTCCAGCGAGAACATGTCCTGGAACTTTAACCCGATGGCAGGTCCGTGGCTGGCTACCCACATCTGGGATTATTACGACTATACGCGCGACAGAAAGTTCCTGAAAGAAACCGGATATGACATCATCAAGAGCAGTGCACAATTTGCAGCCGACTTCCTGTGGCACAAACCGGACGGAACGTATACAGCCGCTCCTTCCACTTCACCGGAACATGGTCCGGTAGATGAGGGAGCTACTTTTGTGCATGCAGTTATACGCGAAATCATACAAGATGCCATTGATGCCAGCAAAGTGCTGGGCGTAGATAAGGGAGAACGTAAACAGTGGGAAAAAATACTGCAACAGTTGGCTCCTTATAAGATAGGACGCTACGGACAACTGATGGAATGGTCTAAAGACATGGATGATCCTAAGGATACACACCGGCATGTGAATCATTTGTTCGGTCTGCATCCCGGACGGACACTCTCTCCTATTATTACTTCCGAATTGACTGACGCCGCCAAAGTAGTATTGGTGCACCGCGGTGATGGGGCTACCGGCTGGAGTATGGGATGGAAGCTGAACCAGTGGGCACGGTTACACGATGGCAATCATGCTTATAAGCTATTCGGCAATTTATTGAAAAACGGTACGTTGGATAATTTGTGGGATACACACTCACCTTTCCAGATAGATGGCAACTTCGGGGGAACTGCCGGAGTAACCGAAATGTTGCTGCAAAGCCACATGGGGTTCATTCACCTGCTACCGGCTTTGCCGGACCAATGGAAGGAGGGTTCAATCAGCGGTCTCTGTGCAAAAGGCAACTTCGAAGTCAGTATATATTGGAAAGGCGGGAAATTATCCGGAGCTTCCGTTCTTTCCAATGCCGGTGAACCTTGTGTGATAAGGTATAATGATAGTGTATTGTCTTTCAATACCAAGAAAGGCAGACAGTATGAGGTAGTACTTGCGGGCGAAAGCTTACAGTTAGTTGAAAAATAATAAATTGATTCTATGTCCGGAATGGCAAGATGACAAAAGCCACTTGGCACATTCCGGACATAGAAGTATTCATCCTTACAAGATACTTTTACATCGCTTTCCAGAACTTCTGAAAGTCCTTATACCGCCCGTAACAAACCAGTTCGTCATCCGCCTGCACCTGGTCATTTTCAGGCAATTCGTTCATCACATCATGCTCTGTAAAGGAGATACCCAAGCAGTTTTTCAGCGTCTTGGCACGCTTCAGCGCCAACAGTTTCAAACCGAATTCCTTGTCCAGGTTCAGTTCGTTGGCATAATATCCCACCATCTTTTCCGGCACCGTGAACTTCACCACATAATAATCCGCATCCACCCGGAACGTCTCCATGTTGGAACCGAATTCCAAGAGATGCACCAGCCCACGGGCAGCATCCTCTTCCGGAGTCAGTATGCGTTCCAGTTCAAAGGCTTCGAGCACGGAGCGATGGACATTATCAATAGCCCTTGCATAGATATGCTTCACCTTCTGCTGTTTCAGCAAAGCCACCACACGGATGGAGGCGCCGAAATTCTCACCGATAGCCACTATCACCACATCCACCCCATTCAGAGGAAGAACGGAAAGTGCCTGTTCGTCTGTTGCATCCAGCACAAAAGCCGTAGCTATTTTCTCTTTTATGCTGTCCACACGACCTGCACTTACATCTGCACCAATCACCTCGTGCCCCAATGTAGATAGTTCTTCGGCAAGCATATGCCCGTAATTTCCTAAACCAATAATAATATATTTCATTTTAAATAAATAATTGAAAATTAAAATACAGAATATCTCCTACTAACTACTCTAATTTATAATGATCTGCCCACTCGGATACTGATATTTCGTATGCTTCTTTTGCTTAATGATACCCAGCATCAGTGTAATCAGTCCCACACGTCCGATAAACATCAGAAGAGCAACAAGCAACTTACTGTTATCCCCCAAAGTCGGAGTAAGATTCAGACTGGAACCTACCGTACTCAACGCCGATACACACTCAAACAAAAGTGCCATGACAGATACCTGAGGTTCCCAGATTGTCAGAATAAACACAAATACAAACAAAACGCCGATAGACATCACCACCGTCGCATTGGAACGGCGAATGGAATCGTAAGACAGTTCGCGGCCAAATACTTCCACCCGCTCCGTACCACGCAACACGGCAACCAAATTCAGAACAACTACTGCAAACGCATTCACCTTGATACCACCCGCCGTGGACTGCGCAGCACCACCTACCCACATCAGGAAGATATAAACCAATACACTCTGTACTCCCAGCGAAGCCAGGTCCACACTTGTAAATCCGGCAGTACGCGGACAAGTCGCATTAAAGAACGCCTGTGTCCATTTATCAGCGACTGACATACCGGCAAAAGCATTATTCCACTCAAAAACAGCGATAAGCACCGTACCAAACACCAATAACAGGAAAGTCATAATCAGCACAATCCGTGTATTCAGATTATACAGATGATAAAAACGATGTCTGTCCCACTCCCACGTATGCAGGAATTTCCAGATACGGCGCAAATGATGGAGTACTATATCTTTGAAATTCACCAATATCGGGAAACCGATACCACCCAGAATAATCAACAGAGATATATAGATAAGGAATGGATTATGCCCCGTCATCACCAATGGATTGCCAAGGTTACCCGGTAATGTGGAGAAGCCGGCATTACAGAATGCTGATATGGCATGGAAAGCTGAAAAGGCCACTTCTTCCTCAAACGTCATCCCCATCGTACCGTGAATGTCGCTCCAGATGGCAAGCATACCGACACCTTCAATAACCAACGTGAATCCCAATATGTACAACAAAGTGGAAAGTAAAGAATTCAACGAATTGGAACTGACCATATCACGAACCACCAACTGATTATAAAAGGATGTATTACCCATAAAGAACATCGCAAAGAAACTAGTCAGTGTCATCACACCCAATCCGCCAATCTGTATCAGCAGAATGATCACCACAAAACCGGATGTCGTAAAAGTAGACGCTACATCCACCGAAGTCAGCCCCGTGACACAAACCGCACTGGTAGAAATAAACAGTGAGTCCACCCACGAAATACCACTCACCGTACATCGGGGAAGCATTAGCAAACCTGTTCCGATAAGAATGATTATCAGGAAACTACCGGCCAGAATCAAAGAAGGATTCGTTCGCCGTCCCAACACCCTGACCAAGCCATTGGATAAATTGAGAAAAGAGAAAATCAGCAGAAGCACTATATGATAGGGCTTTCCATTCAATATTTCCCAAAAATGCAGAATAGCTCCCTCCTCTTCCGGTCTATGAAAAATGACAGGGATAAGGGTAAGGTAAAGCAAGGCAATCAATATCCACGTCAATTTCTTAAAAGTACGCTTTGTGTCCCTGTATTCCAATAACAGGCGCAAAGTGACTTCGGACAGGAAAACACCCCACACAAACCGATAGAGTGTTTGCAGTTGAGAAGCCTCGTGTTCGGAAATAGTAAAGCCGTGTTCATATACCACTCCCATAATTAACAGAATAGAAGCCAGGTAGGCTATGTAAGTCACCCCTCCAAGAATGATCCGAGTGTACGGATGAATCCATTTATTCTGATACAACAAGAATTTATGATAAATCTTCATGGAGACCAAATTAAATATCAGGCAAACATAAACAAAACAATGCGTATAGACAAAAAACAAAAGAAAAAAGAAATTGTTTTAAAAATAATAGTTACATTTGGCCTCGTAAAAATTTTAATAGAAGTAACCACTATGAGCAATAAGACAAAAAGATTTTTCCTTCCGGAAGAAGAAATTCCACACTATTGGTATAATATACAGGCAGATATGGTGAACAAACCGATGCCTCCGCTTCATCCCGGTACCAAACAACCACTGAAAGCTGAAGATTTATATCCCATCTTTGCACAGGAATTGTGCAAACAGGAACTGAATCAGACCGATAAGTGGATCGAAATTCCCGAAGAAGTACGCGAAATGTACAAATATTATCGTAGTACTCCACTGGTTCGTGCTTATGGACTGGAAAAAGCATTGGGTACTCCGGCACATATCTATTTCAAGAATGAAAGTGTCAGCCCAATGGGTTCACACAAACTGAATTCTGCCATTCCCCAGGCTTATTATTGCAAGAAAGAAGGAGTAACCAACGTTACCACTGAAACCGGTGCCGGACAATGGGGTGCTTCACTGGCCTATGCTGCCCGCTTGTTTGGTTTGGAAGCTGCTGTTTACCAAGTGAAAATCAGCTACGAACAAAAGCCTTACCGCCGCAGCATTATGCAGACTTTCGGTGCACAAGTTACACCGTCTCCGTCTATGTCCACCCGTGCAGGAAAAGATATCCTGACGGCTCACCCCAACTACCAGGGTTCATTGGGAACAGCTATTTCAGAAGCCATAGAACTAGCCCAGACTACGCCGAATTGTAAATACACATTAGGTTCCGTATTGAGCCATGTAGCTCTGCACCAGACTGTAATCGGTCTGGAAGCCGAAAAACAGATGGAAATGGCAGGAGAATATCCTGATATGGTAATCGCTTGCTTCGGTGGTGGTTCCAACTTTGGCGGTATCGCATTCCCATTCATGCGCCACAAGATCCTGGAAGGTAAGCAAACACGTTTCATTGCTGCCGAACCGGCTTCTTGCCCGAAACTAACACGCGGTAAATTCCAATATGATTTTGGTGATGAAGCAGGATACACTCCGCTACTGCCTATGTACACGTTAGGGCATAACTTTGCTCCTGCTAATATTCATGCAGGTGGATTGCGTTACCACGGTGCAGGTGTCATCGTTTCTCAACTATTGAAAGACGGCCTGATGGAAGCTGTAGACATCAAGCAACTGGAATCATTCGAGGCCGGCTGTTTGTTTGCACAAGCTGAAGGCATCATTCCCGCACCGGAATCTTGCCACGCTATTGCTGCCGCCATCCGCGAAGCAAACAAATGCAAGGAAACAGGTGAAGAGAAAGTAATCCTGTTCAACCTCTCCGGTCACGGATTGATTGACATGGCTTCATACGATAAATATCTCTCCGGTGACCTCGTAAACTACGAGCTGCCTGATCAGGATATTCAGAAGAATCTGGATGAAATAGGCAGTCTGGCGTAAGGATACCTCATCCATATCAATAAATGTTTGCCAGGCTGACGAGTGGCTCATAGAGCTTTTCAATGTCCTGTGCATCCAATTCAATATCAACCTGGTCCCCCGGAATCAATCGTATTCCGGGGGGCTTTGCGTCTTTACCATCCCGATGTATATTGATAATAGCACAGTTTTCGGGCAAAGAAAGCTCGTCCACAAGTTTACCGTCCAGATACGAACCTGTCATCACTTCGATGGATAATTTATATCTTTTTTGTTCCTGGAAAGCAGGAGTATTGATCATATCCTCATAAAGCGTCACATTAAAAGGTTTTATCTGAAGAAGTTCCGTAAAATAATAAGTTAATCCGCCGACTACTACCGACGGGTAAAATACCTCAAAGTGCCCTGTTATCTCGGTAATCAGCACGATAGCCGTCAAAGGGGTACGTATCACAGCCACCAGAAATGCCGACATGGAAATCAACATCACATAACTGACATTCTCCGGTTCAATAACTCCATATTCCACTCCCAACAAACCGACAATCTGCCCCAGTAATCCACCGGTGACCAGTGTAGGGATAAAACTTCCCCCCGGCAAACCGGAGGAAACGCAGATAACGGAAAAGCCGAAATGTAACAGCATCATTGCCGTTACCCACATAATCTGTGCATGACTGCCGGATTGTGCCTGCTCCAAAAGAAACTGTTCTCCCCCACCCGTCAGGTTAACCTGCATAAAGGAAATAATGTAAGCAACCAGTAGCAAATAGAACATCTTCATATATACCGAAGATTTCACCGTAGCATAAACCCGCTTAAAGGACACCATCATCATGGAATACAACTTTCCGCAAACAGAAATAATCACTGCAAGCAATAAGAAGTACTTCACCTGGACTCCAAAAGAAAAACCGGGTTCGGCCACTTGTATCAGATGGTAGGAATTTATAGGAAAAACCATACTCGCTACCGCCCCTGCCACTACACCTGCCAGCAAGGTAGTAATAGCCGTTTTAGGAGCATCAAAACGTTCGATGGATTCGATGACAAGCAATGAAGAAGCCAACGGTGCTGCAAACGCAGCGGCAAGACCGGCACCGGCACCGGCAGCAAGCAATTGTTTTCGTTCACCTCTCAAAATATGTGTCCAACGCGCTACAAGACATCCGATATACGAACCTATTTGTACGGAAGGCCCTTCACGTCCCAGCGATAATCCGGCCGATACCGAAAGAATACCGCCGAAGAACTTAGAAACCAGCTCAATAAAAGGATGTTTATAGGTGATACGCCCGTTGATGGCAGCACGCGTTTGAGGAATACCTCCTCCAGTGATAAGCGGCATTTTCATCACCAGCCAGGATACGAATATCAGTACCGCCCAGAAGAAAAGAAAAAGAGGAATATGCCAGTACCAGTCCGGACGGGAAGCAAAAAACTCACTTCGCAAGTTGAAGAAATAATACAGGCAGTAATGATAGGGAACAGCCACCAACCCCGTCAGCAATCCCACGAAGATGCTGACGAAATACAGGCGGGCATCAACCAGTTTCAGTTTCACAACATACCACTTCCTCAGTTTTCTAAAGTTCTTGAACCTTTGAAACATTCCTCAGAGTTTTCTTTTATTAATTTGAGTATCTACAACAAATTAACCCTGTTGAAGTTTCAAGACTTTACGTTTTTTACTTTTTCAAGCACAACAATATTATCCCGCTGACTTAAATTCTGTGTAAACGATTGGTATAAAGAAGATACGTCCGGCAAAGTTCCCTTTGCCGGGCTAAGAAAAGACGTTATTTATTAGCAGGGGCGGGTCTTCCATGCATCGGACGCTTTCCTTGTCCGTGCTTCTGACCTTTTCTTCTATCAAATTCTTTTCTGAATTTATTCGCATTACTCTTTTCTGTCTGATAGATCTTCATAATCTGTTTAGGAGACAGAATCTTACGGAATTCATTATAATACTTCTCACGAACATCCAGGATCTTACGGCTTTGTGCAAACTGATCCTTAATCTGTTTTTCTATTTCCGCATCCGTCGGTACAGGTTTCGCAGCTTGTTTAGTTTCTGCATTGTTTCCTCTGTTTCTTTCGTGGCGGTTCATCATCCGACACTCACGCAGTGCTTTCAGGTAACCCTCGTAAACAGGAGTAAATTTAGCAGCCGTAGCGTCATCCAACATCAATGTTTTTACCATCTGGTTAGCTTGTCTCTGCATCATCTGCTCGGGAGTAGGGCGTTGTTTCTGATCCTTATTATCCTTATTCTGAGCAGAAATTGTTTGGCTACCAATCAAAAGAGCGGCCATCATTACATAAATAAACTTAGTCTTCATAATCTTCTTGTTTTTTTATTAATACCTAATTTAAAAATATGTCATTTTCAGAGAAGTCGACGAGCTCTTCCAACTCCTCATCCGACAGTTCATGAATCCATTTATCAACCGGATCGCTGCCGCTTCTGTCCACAGCCAGCATATCTGAAGTTCCTGCAGGTACATCTCCCGTTTGTAAATAAGACGGAACAAACAATACCCCTGCCAATATTGCAGCAGCTGCTACAGCAGTAGAGAACATTATCTGTAAACGGCGTTTCCTGCATTGCCCACCGTAAGTGCGTTCCATTACCTTCTGCTGCATATCCTCAAAGAAATTATCAGGAGTGCGGTAAGGTATTTTTTTACCTATATCGTCAAAATCAAATTCTTTATCCATTGTCCTACCTGTTTAAGATGTATTCTTTTATTTTTTCTTTCGCATAGTGATAATTCACTTTGAGAGTATCGACCTTGCTATCCAGTATCCGGCTGATCTCTTCATAATCAAGCTCGTCGTAATAGCGCAGGTTGAATATCAACCGTTGTTTTTCCGGTAAACTCAGTATAGCTTCCTGAAACTTGACTGCCAATTCATTTTCATAATCAATATAATCGGAAGCTTTCAGTTTACCAATCAGTTCTTCTTGTACTTCTTCCGCAGGAATCGCTTCTTCATCCTTTCGTGTATTCAGCAAACGCAAACTCTCATTGGTTGCAATCCTGTATATCCAGGTACTCAGGGAGCTTTCACCACGAAACTGTCCCAGATTACGGTATACCCGGATAAAGACTTCCTGAAGAACATCTTCTGCATCCTCATGTGATACCACCAAACGCCGTATATAATTATATATAGGTACTTGGAAGTTATCCATCAGCATTTTAAACCCCTTCTTCGGGTCAGAAGCATATACCTGCCGGATCTTATCTTCGTTTATCATCCATTCAATTTCTTAGCTTTATTAGGTTAGAAACAGAAAAAAGGATGAAGTTAAATCGGCAAGTTCACATTTTGCATTTATTAAAGAAGTGGTTAAAAATAAAGTTTCTTATCTTTACCTCCTCAAAACGTACATAAATAATATATTCTGCATAAAAAAACAATTTATTATGAGAGATCAAGCAGTATTAGTACGCAATGCGGTTAAAAATGAAATACCAGCATTTGCCCTGATCGGGAAAGATAAGTTTGCACTACAAACTCTGGAATACTATTATTCCTTGGCAAAAGAAGAATGTAGCGAAGAGTTTCTTAAAGACTTGAGAGACTTGATAGAGAATGATTTCAAAAGGTACCGTGAAGAAAATCCGGAGAAGATAAAAGTACCCGATATGTAGTTCACTTCCAAGCATAAAAAAAGGCTATCTATCCCAGACAGCCAATCTTTTGTTAACCTTAAATCTAATACTATGAAAAACACATTGCAAAGATACGAACTTCCGGAATATCTCCAAATTTTCGGGGTGAACTACAACATATTACAACATGTTTTAATAGGCTCTGCGGTTTCGTTAACCATTAGGGATTCGTTGTGTTAATAATTAATATAATCCTTTCTTGCTATGAGTCGATTCGGTGAAAGATTTGTCAGAATTTATCAATAGCGATACAGCTTTTTATAACTTTCTGATTATCAATATCATTAAACCATACCCTATTCAGTATACGATTGAACCCTATTAAGTATACGACTGAATGGCATTCAGTATACGACTGAATTAGGTTCAGTATACGACTATTTTAGGAACACATATCATTTGTAAACAATATACACCGCTACCCAGTTTTTTTAGTTCATAACCCTACAAAAATGAATCAAGACACGTTTTTTTGTGTACAATTTTCATCTTTTTTCTTTCCTGTCTTGTCACCTTCCCTACCCCCTCCCAGACACCTTCTGAATGGGGGTACAATGAGTCAGGGACTGAAAGGCATTCAGTCACTGAGTGAAAGGCATTCAGTCACTGACTGAATCAGGTTCACTCAACGAGTGGGAGGAAGAACTGCGGGAAAGGAAGAAATCTACTCGCTTTTTGTAAGCATAATTACTAATCGGTGAAATATACAATGAATTATCATTTACCTCATAACGGGAAAGAAACGAAACAATCCCGCCAGATTATTGGATATATGCCCAAAAACTGTTAAATTCGCAAATAGAACCAGTGCACTTCTTTCTTTTGCTTTGTTTATAGCATAGAAACTTGGATTGTTAATTTTAAAAAGCAGGATTGATGTTGAAGAGGCTCATCTTCTGTCTGTGGATATTATTACCGTTCTTTTTGTTTGCCCAAAACGAAGAGACTCATTTCACTGTACACGATAGTCTTGCCACCGGGAAGCATCAGGGGACTTTTATTAAAGCAATGAAAAAGTTCCTTAATTTCAATGATTTCGATACAACTTATATAAGCCCTAATCGCTACAACTATGCCTTAATGCTCGACCATTTCACAAATTACGAGTATTACTCTGTAGGTACCGCTGTTCCCGAACCTCAACGACTCCGGTTCACCCCCAACCCTCGCAACAAAATAGGAGCTTACTTCGGTTGGCGCTGGATATTTTTAGGATGGTCTGTCGATACAGATGGCCTCCTTGGAAAAAAAAGTGGGAAAAACAGGGGAACAGAATTCGACCTAAGTCTCTACAGTTCGAAATTTGGAGTGGATCTTTTCTACCGGCGTACAGGTAACGATTACAAGATACACCAGGTTACAGGCTTTTCCGACCGCATTCCTTCCAACTATTCAGAAGACTTCAATGGACTGAAAGTAAATATGAAGGGATTCAACTTATATTATATCTTCAACAACCGGCACTTCTCATATCCGGCAGCCTTCAGTCAGTCTACCAACCAACGACGAAATGCGGGTTCACTGATAGCCGGTCTTTCCGTGTCCACCCACAATCTAAAATTCGATTATACTAAATTACCTGAGCTTATTCAGGAAACAATGAATCCCGGAATGAAAGTCAGGCACATCAAATACACCAATATCAGTCTCAACTTTGGATACGCCTACAACTGGGTATTTGCGCGCAACTGCCTGGCTTGCCTGTCGCTCTGCCCGGCAATCGCCTACAAAACGTCACGTATAGAAAAGGATGCGGAAGAAGGAAACGACTGGTACAAGAACTTCAATATTGATTTCATATTGCGGGCAGGTGTGGTATACAATAATAGTAAGTACTTTGCAGGTGCTTCTTTCCTAGGCAGGACATACGACTATTATCGGGATAACTTCTCCTTAAACAACGGATTCGGCACGTTGCAAATATATGCCGGCTTCAATTTCTATCTGAAAAAGGAACACCGGAAAAAGGAATAATGGCTATAAATTTACCAGAACTTATTATGCTCGGCACTATATTCAAATCCGGCAGACTGCAATTTTCCTACAATCATCTCCTTATTTACATTCATATCATCGCAAAGTTCATCCAATGAAGAATAACAGTCACGCAATTTCATATTGATGAAGCTGAAAAGCATCATCGGGTCTTTAGGTAATTCCATCTTTCTACTAATACTTATTGATTCCGGCTGCAAAATTACAATTATCCGGCTTATTCTATTCCTCCTCAGCACCTGTTTTTTCTATCTTTAACGCAACCTTCTCTATTATTTTACTGAGTTCTTCTTCCAGTGGAATGATATTGAAATCTTCCCAGAAATGTTCGTCATACCTGAATTCTTCATCTGCAAGTACAGTACGTGTAGGCAGTCTCTCAGCACGAGGAAAGCGGGTCACATTCTCTTTATCCACCAAGCAAGTCACCATTTCAAACCAAGTATGCAAAGTCGGATTACTGAAGAAAACACGTTTTCTCTTCATTTTGAAATATAAGTCACCACGAATGTGATGGATGTAGTAAGTACCATTCCACGGTTTATACGAAATGGTATATACCACCTTTTGTGTAGTCAGGTTCACCTTCTGCGCCTGCCGGACAACAAAAATCCGCGTAGCATCTTTGATGTACTTGGGTTGCATCTCTATGCGAGCCTGTACCAAAGCTCCATTCTCCGAATCAATATACAATGCTCCACAATAAAGAGGTGCCTTGATTTCCCGCTTCTGCTCAAAATAAACCACATTGACGCATCGGTCGTCAATAAATGTAATGTCACCCGAGGTATATACATATGGGTTATCTTCTGCATCCACCGACAGGAAATCCGGCAGATCCTTAATAAAATCCAGTTGCAGGCAAGCCTGTATGCCGGCTCTAATCTTAGCTACCAGGCTATCTGTTCTCTCTCGATTATCAATCCGGCTCATCTTTAATAGTTTTACCTGATCGGATGTATTAATCTCTTGCAGAGGAGATTTATAAACTTTGAATACAGCTTCTGTCAGACTTTGGAATTTGTTCTTCAGCTGGACGCCTTCCCGATAGAAGGTAGTCAGATAAACGGAAGCTGACGAATAGTTTTCTTTGCGTCGCTCCACCATTTCCCGCAATAACTTCCTGGGTTCTACCAACCGGATCAGCACTTCTTGTAAAGGAACTATTTTGGGTTCCAGGCTCAGTACATTATCCCGTCCAATCAGCGTAGCTGCTTCAATATTTTGTGCAACATACCCTAAATGGGAAAAAGAAAGATTGCCACTTTTCAGGGAGTCAGGCAGATGTAGCCTGAACTCCCCATTCTTATTTGTAATATTACCTATTGAAGTGCCTTGAAGAATGACCGATGCATTTACAACGGGGTCTCCCGTTTCTTTATCACGTAAAGTTCCGGTTATGGTGAAATAAGCCGGTAGTGGAAGTAGTTCTTCCGAAGCAGTTTTTTTCCCCACAATCCTCTCCATAGGAGGCAGAATTAGGATGTGATGCCCTATCACTTTAAGTTCTAATGACCTATCACCTATGATTTCATAAATAGCCTGCCGGACCGTGCAACTTTTCCTTTTTGTCTTTACCTCAATATCATTATTCACTACCTTGCTGTCGTAAACGAAAAGGTAACCGGATTGCTCCGAAACTTTACCCAACAAGGAGTATACGGTTCCTTTCATTCCGGGCAGTCGGATCATACGTTCCAACACATCTCCCCCATCTGCTCTCATACCACAGGTTATGAAGAGTAGCCCTAAAAGGAGAATGAAGAAACGATAAAGTTTCATGATTCATATTATTAAGTTATCATTCGGATAAAATCAGTTTATCGCCTTCGCGTGAACATTTCAGACTCAACGCCCAGCAAATGAGCTCTGCCACTGTTTCGGGGGAGTTGTTTTCAAATTCAATAGTCAGCTTCCGTTTATTCAAGACCGACGATGCTACCTGTATCTGCAAAGTAGGAGCTTCAGCATTCACCACCCGCAAAATATCTTCCAGACATTCATCTTTGAAGCGTATATTCTTTGTATACTGTCTGAATTCATCGGAATCTTCTGTTTCACTCAATTGTAATTGTCGAGCCTGTAAGGTCACGGTTTTTCCGGCACTTACCAGCACACTCTGTCCCCCTTGCTTCAACGAGACCTTCACCCTGCCCCGCTGCACGGATAGCCGGAAAGAATCATCCTCATGACTGCGTACATTGAAAGCCGTACCCAGCACCTCTATCCGTACCTTCCCTGTCTCAATCAGAAAGGTTTGTTCGTGATTCTTCGCTACATCAAAGAATGCTTCTCCCTGCAAATTCACTTCCCGCTTATCCGTAGCAAAATGTTCGGGATACTGCAAAGTACTCTCTTGAGCCAGATATACCACAGAGCCATCTTCGAGCGTAGTAACCAACATGGATGCTTCACGGTTTTCCTGCGTCACCAGATTAAGATTTTCCACCTCACCTCCCGGCACGAACCATAAAGCAGATGCCAGATAGACAAAACCGGCAATTACGGCAGCCGCCAGTGTCCCCCATTTCAGAAGTAGTTTGCGACGCACCGCCCGTTCCTGCCCTACCTCTACGAGCAGGCGGTCTTTATCCAAACGGGCATACAACCGTTCCCATGCCTCATCCGTCTTTGTCCTATTTTTATTCACTTCAGTCATTTCGTAAGAATATAATTATCTATTTCGTTTCGTAAGGTACGGAGCGCTTTCGTCATTTCGGCCTCTACTGTCTTAATGGACAGAGATAATGAAGAAGCAATCTCCGCATATTTCTTTCCTTCCATACGATGCATTTGGAATATCTGCAGCCTGCGTACCGGCAATTTATCAAGAGTATGGCGAATCAGTCCCTGCAATTCTTCATATTCCAATTGCCTGTGAGGATCAGAATTCTGTTCCAGGACATTACCTGCCAATACATACTCGCGATACCGCTCTTTAACTTCCTTGTGCTGGCAATATTGTAGAGCTTCATTGCGAACAGCTTTATACAGATAGCTCTTTACAGACTGGAAAATTTGTAAATGCTCCCGGTCCTTCCAAAACACGTAGAACAGTTCCTCCACTATTTCCTCGGCAGCTTCCATCTCCCCCGTAATGCCTGCGGCATACCAGCAAAGAGAGGAATAGTAACGGCGGAAGACCTCCTCGAACGCCTTTATATCGCCCTCTTTTATTTTTGTCAGTATGAAAAGTTCGTTCAGCATATCCGGGAATTATTGTTGATCTCCAAATATAAGAAAAACTATCTGAAATCTAACGGGATTGTTTTTTCAATTTGCTCACTGCATGTTCCAGAGACTCTGTGGGTTCAATAATATTATATGCTTTCCAGAAGTCCTCATTCCAATATACATCTACCATATCATAGAACACCTGTTTTTCTTTAAAAGCCTTCTTGTTTGGAATAGCTGCGAAATCATTCTTTCTATCCGTCACCACCATTTCGGAAAATACTGTATAGCCGGAAGAGAATAAACGCCTTTTCCAGTCGCACTTAAAGCGGATTTCATTCCGTATATAATTCAGATAAGTTTTCCCATTCTGCTCCTTATATGTCACCAGATAGGAGACTTCCTGCGGTCTGAATCGTAACCCAAGGGGTTTCTTATGGAGAATAGCTTCTACCGCCTTCACTCTGTTCTGCATATCCAAAGAGAACTCTGCACGGGTGAATGCCAGCTTCTCAAAATCAATATAGAGCTTCCCGTAGAACAAGGCGTACATCAGGCTTACTCTGGGACGGAAACTAACTACATATTGCATACGGTTATCCAGATTCACAGGTTCCTCAATTTGGAAATCATAGTAATTCAGATTTTCCGGACTCAGCAGTGCATCCCCGTTCTTCACAACATCCAGATAAATGGAGAGAGTAGGTCCACCCACTACTTTGACAGCCAGCGTATCACTTGTCTTTTGACTTAGCAAACGACGTCCCTTCTGTATCTGTACTTTGTCATTGGAGGGATCACGGTCACTATATGCTGTTTTAGCAACATCTATCACAGCTTCCGATACACTGATGTAACGGCGTCTTTTCTGTACTGTCTCCCGATAAAATGCGGTCAGTAAACTCCTATCAGGCGAATAGTTCACCGGAATCTTCTTGATGGCTTCTTCCACAAGTGCACGGGCATTATTACCAAAGATCACAATTTCACTCAGCAGATTAGGAGCCGGCAGCATCCAAATGGTAAGATCAGATATATCTTTGTTTTCTTTCAGAGAAACCTGGGAATTCAAGTATCCGATATGTGAAACTTCCAATCCCTGAATAGTCTCCGTATCCTTTATCTTCAAAGAGAACACACCATCCGCATTCGTAACGGTTCCGATGTTCGTACCGGGAACAGATACATTCACATTCTCCAGTTTTCTCTTATTATCCTTATTTTTCACCACTCCCGTGATAGTGAAATAGTTCCCGGCCTCTTCCTGTGCCCACAAAGGTGAAATATCCAATAGCAAAAATGCCATCAACCACCCAACTGTAATTCCAACTAACTTTTTCATCTTCGTATGATTTTAAAGGTGAACAATTCTTGTTTTCTACTTATAAGATCGTCCAGCAAAGAAAAACCCTACAGATTTTGGAAGAAAAAAGTAAGTAAAATATTTCCAGTACAAAATATTTCTGACAGTATCACACGAGGCCGCTTTATTATAAAAGAATACAAAAAGAAGAAATAAGTAACTGCTAATATGAACTTTGATCCTCTACTATTGTTCATATGCGATCAATAAGTAAATTATTCACCTTACAAAACATTTAACAGCTATGAGAACAGTTCATCTGATAGTTATTCATTGTTCCGCAACAAAGGAGAATGAAACTTTTACGGAAATGGAGTTAGAGAAATCACATCGGCAACGTGGACTTAATGGTATTGGTTATCATTATTACATCCGAAGGGATGGAAATATTAAAAGCACACGTCCAGTCCGAAAACCCGGTGCTCACGCCCGAGGACACAATCTTGACAGCATTGCTATATGTTACGAAGGTGGACTTAATCAACGTGGAGTTCCCAAAGATACACGCACGGAATGGCAAAAACACTCCATGATCGTTCTGATAAGAGCGCTGCTCACCGACTTTCCCATGTGCCATATTTGTGGGCATCGTGACTTACCTCAGATTCCGGATGATAATTCACTGATAGAACCGGAATCGTGGTTGAGAGAATGTCCCTGTTTTGATGCAGCAAGAGAATATGGTTATTTGAGAAAAGAGGTTGTGTCAATGTGACACAACCTCTTTTCTTATAATATATTATTCGTTTATCTACAACTTACTTTCTTCCTCAAAGTCAACTTAATATGTCTATCAGCGACTTGCGTACACGTGTTGCAAATGTAACGCAAATCCGGAAATAAGCATTCATAAGCAACAACAGCTCTTGACTGCAAAAGTACGGATTTATTTAATAAAAATCGTGATATAAACGCATAATAATCAAAAGCCTGTGGCAATTTTAACAGATTCTTCGGTTTTATCCTTACCTTTGTGTATGATATTGGGGGGATTGTGCCCTAACAATAATAAGAAAACGATGCAGATACATAACAATACATTGATAGCAGAATGCTCGACTTACGATTTCAAGGAAATGTTGGAACGCAAGAAGGTGAAGTCATGGCTTAAATCGGTGTCGGCATTCGCCAATACGGATGGCGGCAGTTTGTTCTATGGAGTGAACGATGACGGAGTGATTGTAGGTTTGGAGAATCCGCAAGCCGATGCCGATTTTATCAGCGAAACCATCAAGGCAAGACTTGACCCTGTGCCGGAAGTTCAACTTATTCCGATAGAACACGAAGGACACTCCTTACTTGAAGTGAAAGTAAAGGCTGGAATGCTTACACCTTATTACTATTATCAGGATGGGACACGTACTGCGTATGTACGGGTTGGCAATGAAAGTGTAGAATGTAATTCACAACAACTTCTTTCGTTAGTATTAAAGGGTACGCACATGACATGGGATTCTCTTCCTACACAAGTGGATGCCAGCAAGCACTCTTTCATCATCCTTGCTAATACCTTCCGCGAGCAAACTCATCAGGAATGGAACGATAAGTATTTGGAATCATTCGGGCTTATCACTTCTGACGGAAAACTGACCAATGCCGGATTGCTGTTTGTGGATAATTGCACGGTATTTCAATCGCGTATTTTCTGTACACGTTGGACGGGACTTTATAAAGATGATGCTATCAGTTCCGTAGAGCATCGGGATAACCTCGTATTGCTCTTGAAATATGGCATGGACTTCATCAAGAACTACACCATGAGTGGATGGGTAAAGATGCCGAACTATCGTCTGAATCTCCCCGACTACTCTGACCGTGCCATCTTTGAAGGACTGGTAAACCACCTTATCCATAGAGATTATACCGTGATGGGTGGTGAAGTACATATCGACATTTATGATGACCGCATAGAACTGGTATCACCCGGTGCGATGCTTGACGGTACACAAATTCAAGACCGAGATATATACAAAGTGCCATCCATGCGCCGTAACCCTGTCATTGCGGATGTGTTCACACAGTTGGATTATATGGAGAAACGTGGTTCCGGCTTGCGCAAAATGCGTGAACTTACAGAGAAGTTGCCCAACTTCCTGCAAGGAAAAGAACCGCAATATCAAACGGAAGCGACTTCTTTCTATACCACTTTCTATAATCTGAATTGGAACGAAAGCGGAAGAATACCTGTTGAGGAAGTGGCTAACAGGGTAAACAGTACCCTCGAAAAGTACCCTGAAAACGAAGAAAGTTCGGTGGAAAAGTTCGGTGTAAACAGCAAAAGTTCGGAGAAAACCTTTGGTGATACGCAAGAAAGTTCGGAGAAAGGTTCGGAGATAATGCAAAAAGGTTCGGAGAAAAAGTTCGGAGATTCGAAAAACAAATCTAAAAGCATTGGGAAAACCGCACAAAAGATTATTGATTTCGTCATTTCCGACCCATCAATGTCTGCTGAAGCAATGGCCTATAAAATAGGAATAAGCTCCCGAGCCGTAGAAAAACAGATTTCCAAGTTACGTTCTATGGGTATTTTGTCTCGTGAAGGAGCAGACCATGGTGGCTATTGGCGCATTGTTATTAATCCTCAAACCGAGCAATAAACCTATGGAAACATCTTTCATACCATTCTGTGCAATAATTGCCGTTTTGATTATCGCCTTTTTGTTTGCCTTATCGCCAAATAAGACATGTCGCAAATAAGAGATAAAAAAGCCCATAGAAAACACATAGCAACCATGAACCCCATAAACGCAAAAGCGTGCAACTCAATGAGCTGCACGCTTTTGCTTATTGTTTATTATCTGTTTCCTTATCGGAATCATTTGACTTCCTCAAAATCTGCATCCTGCACATTATCACCATGCTTGCTGTTATCTTGAGCACCACCAGCTTGTCCGGCATTCATATCAGGACCAGCCTGAGCACCACCTTGAGCACCGCTCTGTGCATACATTTCAGCACTTGCAGCCTGGAATGCAGTATTCAGTTCTGCCATAGCAGTATCAACAGCAGCTAGATCCTGTGCCTTATGAGCATCTTTCAGTTTCTGTAAAGCAGCTTCAATCGGAGCTTTCTTGTCAGCCGGCAACTTGTCACCTAATTCCTTCAACTGATTTTCAGTAGTGAAGATCATTGAGTCAGCCTGATTCAGCTTATCAATCTTTTCACGTTCTTTCTTATCAGCTTCTGCATTAGCTTCAGCTTCAGCCTTCATCTTTTCAATTTCTTCTTTGCTCAAACCGCTGGAAGCTTCGATACGAATGGCTTGCTCCTTACCTGTAGCCTTATCCTTAGCAGATACCTTCAAGATACCGTTAGCATCAATATCGAACGTTACCTCAATCTGAGGAACACCACGACGAGCCGGAGCAATACCTGACAGGTTAAACTGACCGATTGACTTATTTTGAGCAGCCATCGGACGCTCTCCTTGCAATACATGGATCGTTACTTCGCTCTGGTTATCAGCAGCAGTAGAGAACGTTTCGCTCTTCTTGCACGGAATAGTAGTGTTAGCATCAATCAGCTTAGTCATTACACCACCCAGGGTCTCGATACCCATAGACAGCGGAGTAACATCCAGCAATACCACACCCTTGATTTCGTCCGTCAACACAGCACCCTGTACAGCAGCACCTACGGCTACTACTTCATCCGGATTTACACCTTTAGAAGGAGCTTTACCGAAGAAATCTTCAACCAACTTCTGTACAGCCGGTATACGTGAAGAACCACCTACAAGGATTACTTCGTCAATATCAGAGTTGCTCAAACCAGCATCAGACATAGCCTTCTTACACGGTTCCAGACAAGCTTGAATCAAAGTGTGAGCCAAAGCTTCGAACTTAGCACGAGTTAAAGTCTTAACCAAATGCTTAGGTACACCACCTACCGGCATAATGTACGGTAAGTTAATTTCAGTGCTTGTAGAAGAAGACAATTCAATCTTAGCTTTTTCTGCAGCTTCTTTCAGACGTTGCATAGCCATCGGATCTTGAGTCAGATCGGCACCTTCGTCATTCTTGAATTCATCTACCAACCAAGTGATAATTACCTGGTCAAAGTCGTCACCACCCAAGTGAGTATCACCGTTTGTTGACAAAACTTCGAATACACCGCCACCGAATTCAAGAATAGAGATATCAAATGTACCACCACCAAGGTCGAATACGGCAACCTTCATATCTTTGTTCGCTTTATCGATACCGTAAGCCAAAGCAGCAGCTGTCGGTTCGTTCACGATACGTTTCACTTCCAGACCGGCAATCTGACCGGCTTCTTTTGTTGCCTGACGCTGAGAATCGGAGAAGTAAGCCGGAACGGTAATTACAGCTTCTGTAACTTCTTGCCCCAAATAGTCCTCAGCAGTTTTCTTCATTTTCTGAAGAATCATAGCTGAAATTTCCTGCGGAGTATAAAGACGTCCGTCAATATCTACACGCGGCATGTTGTTGTCACCCTTAACAACCTTATAAGGCATACGGGCAATTTCTTTCTGAACCTGATCCCAAGTCTCACCCATGAAACGTTTGATTGAGGATACGGTTCTTGTCGGGTTCGTGATAGCCTGACGTTTTGCAGGGTCACCCACTTTACGCTCACCACCGTCAACGAATGCTACGATAGACGGAGTAGTACGCTTTCCTTCACTGTTTGCAATTACTACAGGCTCGTTTCCTTCGAATACAGAAACGCAAGAGTTTGTAGTTCCTAAGTCAATACCAATAATTTTTCCCATGATCTTTAATATTTTATTTGTTATTATTCAAGTTTCAGTCGCCTGCCTCAGCAGCAGACGCCAATAAAAAGACAAACGTCGTGCCAAAATGTTCAGAGAGGTTGTAATTTTATAGGTTGGCAGAAAGGCTGTCAGTTTGGCAGAATACAACTGCTTTTTTCTGTCGAAAATTACCATTTGTTAATCGCTCCTTCATGCAAAAGCACTACTTTTGTCGGCGAAAAAGCTAAGAGCTACAAGTGACAGGCTACAAGCGACAAGTGCCTTTCGGCATCATAGCGCAGCCACTCGTAACTCGTAACTCGTAGCCTGTAGCTTGTAACTAATGTAATATGGAAAGAGATAGCATTGATTTTAAAAACACAGACATCGCGGCACTGTTCCGCAAACTATTACTCCCTACCGTACTGGGAATGATATTTTCTGCATTATTTGTCATTACGGACGGAATATTCGTTGGAAAAGGTATCGGCAGTGATGCCCTGGCGGCAGTAAACATAGTAGCTCCACTCTGGTTATTCTCCACTGGTGTCGGATTAATGTTTGGCGTAGGGGCATCTGTTGTGGCATCTATCCATTTATCACACGGAAAAGTAAAAGCTGCCCGCATCAATATCACACAGTCTATAGCTGTATCTTCACTATTGCTGATAAGTACCTCTACATTATTTTGCTCATTTGCTCCACAAATAGTACACCTTTTAGGTGGTTCCGAGCGCCTGACTCCACTGGCTATAGAGTATATGCTGTGGTTTGTTCCATTCTCGGTATTTACCGCCCTGCTTAATTCGGGAATGTTTTTCCTGCGCCTCGACGGATCACCCAATTTTGCCATGATGTGCAATGTAGTGGCTGCCGTTCTGAATATCATTCTTGATTATCTCTTTATCTTCCCTTTCGGATGGGGTATGTTCGGTGCAGCTATTGCCAGTGCTATTGGTACTACGGTGGGAGCATTGATGATAATCATCTATCTCTCACGTCACAAATGTGCCTTACGCTTTTACCCTGTAAAACTCACTCGTAAAAGTATGCAGCTGACCCGCCGTAATATAGGATACATGTGCCGTTTGGGATCTTCTGCATTCCTGTGCGAAGTAGCTATTGCCTGTATGATGTTCGTTGGAAACATCGTATTTATCCATTATTTGCAGGAAGAAGGTGTAGCAGCGTTCAGCATTGCGTGTTACTTCTTTCCTATTATATTTATGGTATACAATGCCATTGCACAATCTGCCCAGCCTATTATCAGCTATAACCACGGACTACATGAAACTGCTCGCGTCCGCCGTGCCTACTTGCTGGCGCTGAAAACAGCTGTCGGTTGCGGTGCTATTTTTGCCTTCATAACCGCCCTATTCAGCTCAGAGATTGTTTCCATGTTCATCGACCGCAGTTATCCGGCCTATGAGATAGCCAGTAAGGGGCTTCCTTTGTATGCTACCGGCTTCATTTTCTTTGCCATCAATATCGTATCTATCGGATACTTCCAAAGTGTGGAACGGGCACGCTATGCCACTATCATTACCTTATTACGTGGGTTCGTCCTGCTAACGGCCTGCTTCTTTGGACTTCCCCTGCTCTTTGGCAACGCGGGTATTTGGCTGGCAACTCCCTTGGCAGAGTTACTAACCACCCTTTTCATACTTATTATTTATATAAAAGCGAAAAGGGAGCGTAAAGAAAATATAGTATCTTTGCCACATGGAAACGATGATAAAGAAATTCTGCCAAAGATACAGACTTCCGGAAAAAAACCTGCATGAACTTTTGTCACACATGACAGAATATCATTTTGGCAAAGGAGAATTAATTGTGAAAGAGGGAGAACGGAACACCAACTTCTACATTCTTAAGAAAGGCATCTGGCGTGCTTATTATATGATAGACGGAACAGAAAGTTCTCTCTGGTTTGCCGGAACAGGCGAAATAGCCTTTTCATCCTGGGGGTATGTCAATAATGAAATTTCACAAGTGAATATTGAATCTGTGAATGAAAGTACTGCCTATTATATTGCCAAACCGGATTTAGAAGAGCTCTTCAACAGTTCCATAGAGTTATCTAACTTCGGTCGAAAAATCTTTGAACAGGAAATACTATTCATTGACGGCTACACATTGGCATACGGTACTCCAAGCGCCAAAGAACGTTATCTAACCTTGATGGAAGAGAACCCGGAATTATTGCAATATGTTCCATTGAAACATCTGGCATCCTATTTATACATTACCCCACAGTCATTGAGCAGAATACGGGCTGGATTAAAAAGAAGAAGATAAACTCATAAAACCTTTATGAAATTTTTCCCTTCTTCACCCTGTCAACTCCATGCCTGAACCCTATCTGCGACATACTTGCTCCGTACATTCCCCATTCGGAGGTACCTCTATGCGGACAAGATACGGAGCAAGTATGTCGCAGATAGGGTTCAGGCATGAATCATATATCATGAAAACGAGATATAAAACAGTACTCATATGGATATAAATCAGATTATTGATCATATAGGCAAACTCCCGGAAGCGTCAAAGAATACGCTAAAAGAGATTATTTCTGAGGTTACTTATCCCAAAGGACACATTTTATTTAAAGCAGATAAAGTGGAAACCAAGGTATATTTCATCAAGAAAGGTATTGTCCGCGCTTATACAGAGTTAGCTGACAACGAGATTACATTCTGGTTCGGACGTGAAGGCGACACAGTAGTTTCAATGAAAAGCTATGTATCCAACCAAAGAGGCTATGAAAATATAGAGCTTCTGAAAGAATGTGAACTATATGAAATGAAGAAACAATCCTTGCATGAACTATTCGGCAAAGACATACATATTGCTAACTGGGGAAGAGAATTTGCAGAACAGGAACTGCTAAAAACAGAGGAAAGATTTATCGGCAGACAATTCAAAACATCTCTGGAACGCTATAGGGACCTGATGAATCACACTCCTGATCTGCTACAAAGAGTACAATTAGGCTATATAGCTTCTTATCTTGGCATCACCCAAGTCAGTTTAAGCCGTATCCGGGCCAAATTCAGGTAAATCACTTTTTATCATTTGTTAAATAACAAGTCAAAATAATTCATGAACTTTACACACAAAAAATAAAAGTTATGAGTTGGATATATTTGATTGTAGCCGGGTTGTTCGAAGTAGCATTTACATCGTGCATGGGCAAAGTAAAAGAAACAACAGGCAGTGAAATGTACTGGTGGTTCACCGGTTTCTTAGTATCTATGAGTATCAGTATGTTTTTACTGATAAAAGCAACACAAGCCCTGCCTATTGGTACGGCTTATGCAGTATGGACGGGAATAGGTGCAGTGGGAACTGTATTAGCAGGCATACTGATATTCAAAGAGCCTGCTACCGTATGGAGATTACTTTTCATTGTAACGTTGATCGGTTCGATCATCGGTTTAAAAGTTGTTTCTCATTAAAACTAAAAAACGGGATGTCAATTAGATATTGACATCCCGTTTTGCTATATCCAGTTTTTACGGATTACTTCTTCACCAACACCATCACCAGCGTATTGTCTGCATCATAAAGTCCGATGCCACCGCCTGCCAATTTACCGAAAGACTTTACTTCATTCAATGCTTTCATCACACGGCCTTCCACTTCCATATCCGGACAAGCCATCATTGTACTGATAAGCTGCGGGAAAGAGATAGCAGAGGAATTCTCATTATCTGCAACAAATCCACCGTTAATAAGATTACAACCGGCATTACCGTGTATTCTCTTCTCCGGAAGATTAAATTCAATGAACGGTTGCTTCTCCATGCCTTCGGGAATGGCCTGGCCACCGGCTTCAGAAATCATCCACTTACCACTCAAATCTGATAATTTCACTGTAGGGGTTTTCTTTTGTAATACAATAATAGGGCGATTGGACGAACCGCACAAGGCTATATTCTCCTTGCCCAGTTTTTTATATTTCTTCACTTGTCCTAAAGCAGACAAAACGTTTTGTTCCAAGGTCATATCCGGACAAGCCATGCGTGTGCTTGCCATGGCACCGAGATCAATTGTACCGGGTTTAGCATCCACATCAAACGAACCCATCATACGATTGCAACCACTGTTACCGAATACTTTTCCGGTATTTGTATCAAAACCGATAAAAGGGAATTCCTGATTAGGAGCAGGCACTACAGCAGCACCATTTATTTCAATAATATTCCATTCACCACTAATGGAAGATAATGTCGCAGCATCCTTGGACGAGCGACAAGATGACAGAGCTACCAAAGCCCCTGCCATACAGAGAGAAACTAAAACTTTCTTCATTGTTATTCGTTGTTTAAGTTAATTTTACGGGGCAAATATATACAAAATAACCCAAATACAAGCAGTTTGTTTAGAAATAGAAGCTTTTTTTGAAAAGTATTTAGTGGGATTTTAATGTTTATCTGCGAATTAAATCCTATATTTGCTCACCATAAAAAAAGAGGTTCCCTGATGAGGGAAACGTACTTTTTATCATGAAATGGAGACGGAAAGATTCCGTCCTTTAGTTTATAATTTGTAACTCGTAATTTGTTATTAAAAGAAATGGGTAAAGTTCTTATTATCGGTGCAGGCGGTGTAGGTACCGTCGTTGCGCACAAGGTGGCTCAAAATCCGAATGTATTCACTGAGATTATGATTGCCAGCCGCACAAAGTCCAAATGCGACGCTATCGTAAAAGCAATCGGTAACCCTAACATCCGAACCGCACAGGTGGATGCCGACAATGTGGATGAACTGGTAGCTCTCTTTAATAGCTTCAAACCCGAAATCGTCATAAACGTAGCACTCCCTTATCAGGATCTTACCATTATGGAAGCTTGCCTCAAAAGCGGAGTTAATTACCTGGACACTGCCAACTATGAACCGAAAGATGTGGCTCACTTTGAATACAGCTGGCAATGGGCATACAAGAAACGTTTTGAGGATGCCGGACTGACCGCTATCCTGGGTTGCGGTTTCGACCCGGGTGTAAGTGGTATTTATACTGCCTACGCCGCCAAGCATTATTTTGATGAAATGCAGTATCTGGATATTGTAGACTGTAACGCGGGCAATCATCACAAGGCATTTGCCACGAATTTCAATCCGGAAATCAACATCCGTGAGATCACACAGAACGGACGTTATTACGAAAATGGAAAATGGGTAACTACTCAACCTCTGGAACTCCATAAAGATCTGACATACCCGAATATCGGGCCACGTGACTCTTATCTTTTATATCACGAAGAACTGGAATCTTTGGTGAAAAACTTCCCAACCATTAAACGTGCACGTTTCTGGATGACTTTCGGTCAGGAATATCTGACTCATCTGCGAGTAATCCAAAATATTGGTATGGCGCGCATCGATGAAGTGGATTACAACGGAGTGAAGATTGTTCCGTTGCAATTCCTGAAAGCCGTATTGCCCAACCCGCAAGACCTGGGCGAAAATTACGAAGGAGAAACCTCCATCGGTTGCCGTATCCGTGGTCTGAAAGATGGTAAAGAACGCACTTACTATGTTTACAATAATTGCAGCCATCAGGAAGCCTATAAGGAAACCGGCATGCAAGGAGTTAGCTATACAACAGGTGTTCCTGCCATGATAGGTGCCATGATGTTCCTCAAAGGACTATGGAAGAAGCCGGGGGTATGGAATGTGGAAGAATTTAATCCGGACCCGTTCATGGAACAACTAAACAAACAAGGATTGCCGTGGCATGAGGTGTTTGATAAAGATTTGGAAGTATAAACTAAATGAAGAACTAAAAATGAAGAATTCAGCTGCACGGTGAAAGCATACCGAAAGGAAATTCTTCATTCTTCATTTTTAATTTAATTATAGATTATGCAAGTCGGAGATAAAGCGCCCGAAATACTGGGCATCAATGAAAAAGGCGAAGAAATCCGCCTCAGCGACTATAAAGGAAAAAAGATAGTTCTTTATTTCTATCCTAAAGATATGACTTCGGGATGTACGGCACAGGCCTGCAACCTGCGTGATAACTATTCTGAACTACGCAAAGCCGGTTACGAGGTAATTGGCGTAAGCGTAGATAATGAAAAGTCGCACCAGAAATTTATAGAGAAAAATAATCTACCCTTTCCACTGATTGCAGATACGGACAAGAAACTCGTAGAGCAGTTCGGAGTATGGGGAGAAAAGAGTATGTACGGACGTAAGTATATGGGTACTTTCCGCACCACCTTCATTATAAACGAAGAAGGGGTGATAGAGCGGATTATCACGCCGAAGGAAGTAAAAACCAAAGACCACGCCGCACAAATCCTATAATTTACGATTTGACTATTTACGATTTACGATTAAAGGTAACTCTTGTAAGGTAAACGGAAATCCCAAATTGCTAAATAGACTAATTTAAATCGTAATTCGTAAATTTGTAAATCGTAAATAAACTAATTTGAATCGTAATTCGTAAAATCGTAAACATAAAGATGGCAAAGAAAGACGAACTTAATTTTGAGAACGAAAATAAAATAGCACCAAGCGAAAAGCTGAAAGCTTTGCAGGCAGCTATGGACAAGATAGAAAAGAGCTTCGGCAAGGGTTCTATCATGAAAATGGGAGACGAAAGCGTCGAACAAGTAGAAGTAATCCCCACGGGCTCTATCGGACTGAATGTAGCACTTGGCGTTGGCGGCTATCCCCGCGGACGTATCATTGAAATTTATGGTCCGGAATCTTCCGGTAAAACGACTCTGGCTATCCATGCCATTGCCGAAGCACAAAAAGCAGGGGGCATTGCCGCATTCATTGATGCAGAACATGCATTCGACCGTTTCTATGCTGCCAAGCTGGGTGTAGATGTAGACAACCTATTGATTTCTCAACCGGACAATGGAGAACAAGCTCTGGAAATCGCAGAGCAGCTGATCCGTTCTTCTGCAATCGATATTATCGTCGTGGACTCTGTAGCTGCTCTGACTCCAAAAGCAGAAATCGAAGGTGACATGGGTGACAATAAGGTTGGTTTGCAGGCACGTTTGATGTCTCAGGCATTGCGTAAACTGACAGCAGCCGTAAGCAAGACGCGTACCACATGTATCTTCATCAATCAGTTGCGTGAAAAGATTGGCGTTATGTTCGGTAATCCTGAAACAACTACCGGTGGTAATGCCTTGAAGTTCTATGCTTCGGTACGTCTGGATATTCGCGGAAGCCAGGCTATCAAGAACGGTGACGAAGTATTAGGCAAGCAGACTAAAGTAAAAGTAGTAAAGAACAAAGTGGCACCTCCTTTCCGTAGAGCAGAATTTGATATCATGTTCGGTGAAGGTATTTCCCGCGCCGGTGAAATCATTGATTTGGGTGCAGATTTAGGTATCATCAAGAAAAGCGGTTCCTGGTTCAGCTATAATGAAACGAAACTGGCACAGGGACGTGATGCAGCCAAACAAGTGGTTGCCGATAATCCAGAACTGGCAGAAGAACTGGAAGGATTGATTTTCGAGGCACTTAGAAAGGACAAATAATTTCACAATAAAGGGGGAACCGGAATCGGCTCCCCCTTTTCAACAAACTATTTACACCTATCAGCAGATGGCCTCATTCTAGGTCTTCCAAACGCTTTTCAAGCATCTCCATGCTTTCCTCAAATCGTTTCCAGGTATCAGCATCCATCTGTTTCTTTAAATATTCGCTATCTTTCAACTTACCTAAGTCTTTCAAACTTTTCAATCCTTTCAGGCTTTCCAGACTTTTTAAGCTTTCCAGACTCTTTAAACCTTCCAAGCCTTGTAAACCCTCTAATCCTTGCAAGCTCTCTAATCCTTGCAGACCATTCAAAACGCCCAAATCGGCCAAATCAAGAGTACCATCTACGATACGATATACATTCCCTCCCTCATTCATACTTGTATTCTGATACATCATGATATTCTGAATATCCTTTAAAGTCATTTCGCCTTCCAGATAAACAAACTTCAAGTTGGCAGCACCATCAATAATCATAATCAGCTCTTTTACTTTATCCCCTTTCCTATTGATATAAAATTCGGAACTGGATACGGTGCCTTTCTGCTTCATCAGCAACTCATACTTAGAGGACTGCACCAATGCACGCAAATCCTTACGCATGTCTTTCTTGATATTGCTATCCATCGTAGAAAGAATCTGCACACAATCCAATTTACCGGATACCTTTCCTATATAGATATCTTTCGTGAACAGGTTAGGATTCATTTCAATCATCGCCTTTGAGATATAAACGGAGGAGACGCCCTTCATATCATTGTAGGTGTTGAATATATTTTTCTGCGCCTGGCAGAGCAGGGGTAACATCAGCAACACACCTGCCAATAAAATCTTGTTGAGTTTCATAATCATTTATCTTTGTATTTCTTTTTTTATTTCCTGATTTACTTTCTTCATATCAACCTGCGTCTCCTTCACCTGAGCAATGCCTTGGTTCAAATTGGTAGAAACTTCCATTAAAGTAGCTTGCAGCACCTGATAAGCTTCTTCCGGATCAGAGAATGTATCTTGCGGTGTAGGCGGACACACCCCTCTTCCGAGATTTTCGACCCCATACCCTATACCGATAATCACCAATATGGTAGCTGCAACACTTCCAATCCAGCGCCAGTTGCGTTTGGACTTGTTAGGACTGAAGAACCTTTGCTCTTCCTCAGCCTTTTCATCAATCAGCAGGCTTAGTTTATCCCCCAGCCCCGCAGGAACTTCCACATCTCTATCTGCGTCTTGATAAAGGCTAAGAAAAATTTCTTTATCCTTCTGCAGATGTTCAGGTACTTCCGTTGTTCTGAAATAATCTCTCAACGCCTCTTCCTGGCTCTCGGTAGTGTTCCCCTCGTAAAACTCGGTGAGCAGCCTTTCAATTTCCTCGACTTTCATAGTTATTCCATTTATTAAATTCCTCACGTATTCTTTTCCTTGCCCGGGACAGCAGTACACGAACATTTGTAGAATTCAACCCGGTCACTTGTTCTATCTCTTCGTAAGAGCATCCTTTGACGTCACGCAGGTTCACAATCCGTTGCTGCTGTTCGGGCAAGTGGGCAATGATATCTTTTACTTGCCGTACTTCGTCGCGCACTTCCAGGTTATCATTTTGAGAAACATCCTGCGCAGCAGTTAATTCTACCGTCTGTCTGGATAAGACATATTTTCCTGAACGGAGCAAATCAAAGCACATATTCTTTACCAAAGTGACACTGAACGCTTCCGGATTGCTGATAACCGTCAATCCTTCTCGCTTATCCCATAGCTTCAGATAGGCTTCCTGAACCAGATCCTCCGCATCGGCCGCATTCTCCAGTAGCCGATAGGCTACACAGTATAGCTTGCGGTGGTAAGGCAGAAACTCATTTTTAAAACTTTCAGCATCCATGGGCTTTTTCTGTATCTCAATCCTGTTTATTTGTTGTATCTATTTGTTAGACGTAAAGGGACGGAACTTTGTTACAAAGAAAATAAAAAAAATCGCCCCTACAAAACTTATCAGTTTGCAGGAGCGAAACCTTAACGCCCGGACAAAGTCTCTCCGGGCTCCACATATAAATCAGATTATGCCAACACCGGCACCAGATATTTAGTCAACAAGTAACCGCCACCTACCAACCATATGTAAAGTAAAAAAGCCAAAACAAACGGTTTGGCACCGGCTTGCTTGAATTTATCAATACTGGTATCAGTACCCAATGCCGTCATAGCCATTGTCAACATAAAAGTATCTATATATTCAATCGCCCCATTTAGAGGAATTTCTTTCACTGTCTCCGCACCTGTCAAATATTGCAAAAGAGAGTTCAGACAAATAATTCCAATAAAACCAAAAGCAAACCAAGGAATAGTAATCTTGCTTTTCACTGCCTTACCTTCAGCATCCACTCTCTTACGCCCTGCCAAGGCAAAACTCATTATAACCAATACAGGGGCCAGCATCATCACACGTATCATTTTTGTAATAGTCGCCGGTCCGGCAATGCCCAATGCATCCGTAGGGTCCATTGCATTACCCGCACCCGCCACGTGAGCAACTTCATGCAAAGTACTACCCGTATAAATAGCAACTCCCATATTACTTAAACCATCAAGTAGTCCGGCACGATACATAATTGGATATAGAAACATAGAAATCGTACCGAAAATAACAACAGTAGACACGGCAATAGCCGTTTTATGCCCTTCACACCTTACTACAGGTTCGGCACCCAACACTGCCGCCGCACCACAAATGGCACTGCCCGTAGAGGTCATCAATGCCGTATCCTTGTCTATCTTCAACAATTTGCCCAACCAGATACCCAGAAAAATTGTACCAGCCACTACAATGGTATCAACAACCACGGCAGGCAGACCGACTTCTGCCACCTGCGTCAGCGTCAGACGAAAGCCATACAGCACAATGCCTGCACGTAGTATTTGCTTAGTACAGAACTTTATACCCGGCACCCATGTCTCCGGCAAATGATTACGTAAGCTATTGGCGTATACCATACCCAAGATGATACCCACAATTAGCGGACTAAAAGAAAGACTTTTTACGAAAGGAATCTCAGCTATATAAAAAGCTGAAAAAGAAAATAAGGCAATCAGCAGAATGCCATGCAAAGTATTACCTCTGTTACCACGACTAAACATAAAGTTAAATTTAGTATTTATAATGTTTGTTTTTTAACTGGCGCAAAGGTACGTCATTCACATTTTCTATCCTATTTAAATCTCATTATACATGATAACAGAAAGTAATAGCCAAGCAAAAATCACCCCACTATTCACTACAAAGCACTTCACATTTTAAAATTAATGTGCACAGATAACACTTGCAAAATTACAGTTTACTTCCATTATGCATTGCAAACTGCATGAAAACTTGCGCCAATCCTCCTTCTTGCCCTTGCTGCTGCACAAAGCTGAAATCACGGAGCATAGGCATGTCTTTCACTTCAACCACACGGAAAATACCAGAAGCCAATTCACGACTGATGGAACGTATAGAGACAATCCCCATACAATTTGCATTTTCAAGGAAAAGCTTAATGCTTTCCGTACTGCCAAGGTACATCAACACCTGGAGTGAAGAAAGCTTAATGCCACATTGACTCAAACCTCGCTCTATCAAATCAAGCGTACCGGAGCCACGTTCACGAAGTACTAAAGGAATACTCAGCATATCCTTGGAAGTAATCTCTTCCGGTAATGACAACTTGCTTTTAGTGTGCACCACAGCCACAAGTTCATCATCCAAGAAATGAGAATATTTCAGATTTGGCAAACGAAAAACGCCCTCTACCAGCCCCAAGTCTATGCGATGCTCCTGTAAAGCAGCTTCTATCTCACGTGAATTACCATTCATCAGCGAAAGGTTTACTTGCGGGAATTTCTTAATGAAGCTGGCAAGCAACGGAGGCAAAACATATTGGGCAATTGTAGTACTGGCCCCCAAACGCAGTTCTCCCGTATATTCATTATGCAGCAGATGCATTTCATATTCCAGTCGCTTGTAATCTTCCAAGATACGGCCACAATGCTCCAGCAGCAACTTACCAGCTTCCGTCAAGCTGATTTTACTACCTTGCCTATCAAACAGACGCGCCTGATAGGTACTCTCCAACTCTTGTATATGCTTTGTTATGGCAGGCTGACTGACAAACAACTCTTGCGAAGCTTTCGTGAAACTCAGATTCTTCGCCACAGATTGAAATACTTTTAATCGAAAATCAGACACGGAGTTAGTGATTAAGGATTAATAATAGGTGATTAATAACAGGACTATTCCAATTCTTCGGCTTTAATGCCTAACGCACGCATCATGGAATAACCTAGCAAATCCCATTTACAACCAAGAGGACGAGCAGGTTCATCCATATTGAAAAGAAAAATTTCTTTCGATTTTTCCGGATCAGCTTCCCTTAGATGCTCCTCAAGAACCTCCATAAGTTTAACACCGTAATCATCTATAAACGGAACCAGCATAAGACGCTTCACATCAGCAGAATCAAGTGCTATATTCAGCAGATCAAGATAGAGGTTCGCCCGGGAAACAAGTCCCTCAGAAGAAACAGAAATGAATGAAAACTCACCTAACTGATTCGTAAATCCCACCCCATTTAAGTCTTTATTTAAATCTGCGGGATCACAATGAAGCAATTTATCAGTCTGCCCATCATGTACAAAAAGCACTCCGATATTGTTTTCTTTATCACGAACACCAGAATCAAGTGCCAGATAAGAAGCCCATTCTTCCACATAGATATTTTGCAAGGGACGTCCCAACTGCAATTCAAAGTATTTCTTTAAGTCCTTAACCACATCATTGAAATATGCTACATCCACCAGTACCACATTCTCTGCGAGTTCTACATTTTCTGCCATAATCTGCTCTATTCTATTTTTAAGGGATAAAGATACGATAATCCTTTTAACCCAGCATGAAAACTATTCAAAAATTTCCCGATATAAACCAAATAAAAAGTTGAGATTTACTCTTTTATATTTACATATGACTTGAGACGTTATTTGAGGTACCCTCAGTCGTTATGCAAGGGTATCTCAGTCGTTAAGTGAGGGTACCTCAGCCGTTATGTGAGGGTACCTCAGCCGTTATGTTAGACTCCTTCTTTTTAAACACCTAATATACAACATATTACAAATCAACATCTTTAACTTTTTTCCAAAAATCGGAATCTTCGAACAGAAAGGAATAGTAATTTATCTTTAAATTCATAACCAACTATGCACTTTTGAAGTAACCTTGCCGCTATCTCATCTTAGTTTCGGCAGAAGTTATATAAATCCCGCAATGCCACACAGTCATTTTGTCATTATTATTCATTTACTAACTGCAATTTTGTCATAAATAGGCTATTGGCAAATCTTTTGCGCCCCCTTAGGTGTTATTGAAAATGAAAAATAGAAAGGAGATATAAGATATGAACTTTAACAATTTTACCATTAAATCGCAAGAGGCTGTGCAAGAAGCACTGAACCTGGCCAAAAGCCGTGGACAGCAAGCTATCGAACCAGTTCATGTAATGCAAGGAGTAATGAAGGTAGGCGAAAACGTCACTAACTTCATCTTTCAGAAGCTGGGCATGAATGGTCAACAGGTTGCACTTGTACTTGACAAACAAACTGACTCTTTGCCCAAAGTTTCGGGTGGAGAACCTTACTTGAGTCGCGAGACAAATGAGGTATTCCAGAAAGCGACCCAATATTCCAAAGAAATGGGTGACGAGTTTGTTTCACTGGAGCATCTGCTGCTGGCATTGCTCACTGTAAAAAGTACCGTTTCTACCATCCTGAAAGATGCAGGAATGACAGAACGTGAACTTCGTAATGCCATCACCGAGTTGCGTAAAGGAGAAAAAGTGACTTCACAATCCAGTGAAGACACCTATCAGTCACTTGAAAAGTATGCTATCAACCTGAACGAAGCCGCCCGAAGCGGTAAGCTCGACCCTGTTATCGGTCGTGACGAAGAAATCCGGCGTGTATTGCAGATTCTGAGCCGTCGTACCAAAAACAACCCTATATTAATAGGTGAACCGGGTACCGGTAAGACTGCCATTGTAGAAGGTCTTGCCCACCGTATTCTGCGCGGTGATGTACCTGAAAACCTGAAGAATAAACAAGTATATTCACTGGATATGGGAGCATTGGTTGCCGGTGCTAAATATAAAGGTGAGTTCGAGGAACGCTTGAAAGCTGTTATTAATGAGGTGAAAAAATCAGAAGGAGACATAATTCTCTTTATTGATGAAATCCACACTTTGGTTGGTGCCGGAAAAGGTGAAGGCGCTATGGATGCCGCCAACATCCTGAAACCTGCACTGGCTCGCGGCGAACTGAGAAGTATCGGTGCAACTACCCTCGACGAGTATCAGAAGTACTTTGAAAAGGACAAAGCATTGGAACGCCGCTTTCAGATAGTGTATGTCAATGAACCGGATACGCTGAGTACCATCTCCATCCTGCGTGGTCTGAAGGAGCGTTATGAAAATCACCACCATGTACGGATTAAAGACGATGCCATCATTGCTGCTGTGGAGTTGAGTAATCGTTATATCACAGACCGATTCTTACCGGATAAGGCTATCGACCTGATGGACGAAGCCGCTGCTAAATTACGTATGGAAGTAGATTCCGTACCGGAAGAGTTAGATGAAATTTCCCGCAAGATCAAACAGCTGGAGATTGAGCGCGAAGCTATTAAACGTGAAAACGATAAACCGAAACTGGAACAAATCGGCAAGGAACTTGCCGAACTGAAAGAACAAGAGAAATCGCACAAAGCGAAATGGCAAAGTGAAAAGACATTGGTCAACAAGATACAACAGAATAAGGTTGAAATCGAAAACCTTAAATTTGAAGCTGATAAGGCGGAACGTGAAGGTGACTACGGCAAAGTAGCCGAAATCCGTTACGGTAAGCTACAAGCTTTGAACAAGGAAATCGAAGATACTCAAAAAGAACTTCACATGATGCAAGGCGATAAAGCTATGATTAAGGAAGAAGTAGATGCTGAGGATATTGCAGATGTTGTATCCCGCTGGACAGGTATTCCGGTCAGCAAGATGTTGCAAAGTGAAAAAGACAAATTGTTGCATCTGGAAGATGAGCTCCACCAGCGTGTGATTGGCCAGGACGAAGCTATCGAAGCTGTCGCTGATGCTGTACGCCGCAGCCGTGCCGGTCTGCAAGATCCAAAACGCCCGATTGGTTCGTTTATCTTCCTCGGTACTACCGGTGTTGGTAAGACGGAACTTGCCAAGGCTCTTGCCGAGTTCCTCTTCGATGACGAGTCTATGATGACACGTATCGATATGAGTGAATATCAGGAAAAGCATAGCGTATCTCGTCTAGTCGGAGCGCCTCCGGGATATGTAGGTTACGATGAAGGTGGCCAGTTGACCGAAGCTATCCGACGTAAGCCCTATTCAGTCGTACTGTTCGACGAAATAGAGAAAGCACATCCGGATGTATTCAATATCTTACTTCAGGTATTGGACGACGGACGTCTGACGGATAACAAAGGACGTGTGGTAAATTTCAAGAATACCATCATTATCATGACATCTAACATGGGTAGTGCTTATATCCAAAGTCAGATGGAAAAACTGAATGGTGCCAACAAAGAGCAGGTAATTGAGGAAACGAAGAAGGAAGTGATGAATATGTTGAAGAAAACTATCCGCCCGGAATTCCTGAACCGTATCGACGAAACAATCATGTTCCTGCCATTGACCGAAAGCGAAATCAAGCAGATTGTGGTACTTCAGATAAAAGGTGTACAAAAGATGCTTGCCCAAAATGGCGTGGAATTGATATTGACGGAAGGAGCTATAGAATTCCTGACAAAAGTAGGATATGATCCGGAGTTTGGTGCTCGTCCTGTAAAACGGGCTATCCAACATTACTTGCTGAATGACTTGTCGAAGAAACTGTTATCTCAGGAAGTAGATCGTAGCAAACCGATTACAGTAGATGCCAGCGGTGAAGGGTTAGTATTTAAAAATTAAACCTAAAAAACGGAGATAAAAAAGGCTGTCTTGTTAGTTCTGAAGTACATTTCATCCAGAAACAAGACAGCCTTTTTCTTATTTTATAGCGAGCTGCTTAACAACTGGTGTGGATAAGGGATGCGTCACAACCAACACATAATCTCCTGCACATGGCAAATCGAAAGAAATATTTTCTCCTTTCGCCTGCTTTACATCGATCACCTTTCCCCGGATATGGTATAAACAAAGCGTAGCGTTAGGCAACACTCCGCCCACATATATCTTACCAGCAGTTTTATCTACCTGTACTGTTACGCTCTTATGTTCTTCCATCTTATCATTGCCAACCTCAAGTTCCCCCTCAAGGCAGTAAATTCATAATAAAAAAGCGTGGGAACTGTTGTTATTATTGTACCTGGGGCTCTGGACTGCCACTATTCAAATAATATACAACAACCCACGCTCCGAACTATATATACATGTGCATATACAACAGAGCATGAACGTTTGTTGTCTATTATCCTTGAATAGCGTGAAATTGTCCAGATTTCAAGTACAAGATAATATAAAACGCTTTTATCTATAATTATCCTTCAATTATTGTAAAGGGAGGCCACTACCTACCCTGCATTTCAGGATGGCAACAAAGGTAGAAAAAAAGTAGTCAAAATTAAAGCTACAGCATAAAAAAAAGCGAATTATCCGAGAAGTCCCGCATAATCCGCTTTTCTATGAAAAGAATAGCTTGTTTTTAAATTTATTCTTCTGTTTTTTCTTCAGTAGCTTCAACTTCTGCAGCCTCTTCGAAATCAGTCATTCCGCAAGTAACTAACAGGTTGTACCAGGAAATAAGTTTTTTGATATCCGTCACATATACACGGTCGCGATCGAAAGTAGGCAGAACCTCTCCCAAATAAGTACGAAGGTCATCAGCAGTGGCTTTTTTCAGATCCATCACTACAGCTGCACCGTTTTCTTTCTTTTTCATGGCTAGTAATACATCTTTCAAAGGCACATCGTCCGTATCCGTATACATGGCAATATCGCCCAAAGATATTATTTTCTCGTTACCATAAGCAGGGAAACGTTTCTTGTCTGTAAGTGATTCTACAATCAACATATTTCTACCTTGTGAAATGAGCTTATACAATCCCGGTTTACCGGAGATAGACAAAATAGTCTTCAACATAGTATATTCTATTTTTTATTAGTAATATTTTATTTTTTCGGTGGGCAAAGGTAAGCAATATTTTTAGATAGAGAAGTTATTAGTGCTAAAACCTGCGGAATTAACGGAGTTTCACCGTCGTTTACAATTACAAAATCAGCCTGGATACGCTTATCTTCATCACTCATCTGGCTACGAACACGACGTTCCACTAATTCCCGCGGAGCAGTATCACGCTGCATGGCACGGGCTATACGAATCTCCTCGGGTGCATATACCATAATTACGGCATCTACTTCACCTGCAAATCCGGCTTCAATCAGAATTGCAGACTCCATTCCTACTATCGGATACGCATCGTATCGCTTTACCCATTGATGAAAATCATCCCGCACCCGTGGATGAATAATACCATTTACAGTACGGATATGTTCGGGGTTACCAAATATATAGGAAGCAAGCAAGGGTTTATTCAACTCTCCACTGGCATAAATATCTTCTCCCAGTAAAGCTATCAGTTCCCGGCGAATCAAAGAGTCCGAAACAGTCAGGCGCTTGGATTCAATATCCGAGATATAAACAGGGACACCCATCACTTCCAGTAGTCGGGAAACTACACTTTTTCCACTACCGATTCCACCAGTTATACCTATCTTAATTGCCATAATCAGGAGATACTTGCTCAATTAGGAAATCTACCTGCTCCGGACTGATACGTATTTGGTTTACGCCTTTCGGCACTGATCTTAATTTCACCGTATACTTATCCGAACCTAACTTCAGAAGTTCCTCATAAGAAACATTGATATGAAAATCACTTGCTGTTATTTGGCGGAAATGACTCAAACCAACCTGGAAAGTAACATTCACTTTTGATGGAAATGCACGCAATACTTTACCTGCAGGAAAGTTAACACCCCTCAAAGGAACTTCCACAGTCTTCTCCGTATAAATATCCACAGGAAAAATCATCTCCACAGAAGCTGGCACAAACTTAACCCCCTTCTGAGCAAGCAAAGGAATTTGTCTCTTCAGCGTATCAGAGACATCTTCAAATTTCACCGTCTTTGTATAGGCAATGGTTATCGTATCCAGTACGCCGGCAGGTGCGTAGGCTAATACAGAATCAGGTGTACAAATTGTATCGGAAATATAATACTGGCGTCCGGCACTCACTGTTCCCTGTAACTTTACCGGAACTAATTTGGAGTCTCCGGTAGAATAGATATACTCTAACGTATCGGGTTTCACGGAAAGCAATTTTGTAGATACGTTCAACTGGTTGAGCAATCTTTTCTCAAACTGCGAAGAATAAATACGTACATGGTTATCCTTTCCTTTATAATCAGAAAAATCCAGAGTAATAGGGAAAAAGCTCTTCCCAAGCATATAGTTAAGTAACACCGTACCTTTATCTTTCACCCGAATATGCAGTTCGGAAGGAGGTTCAGAAGTTATAACAATATTATTAGGAACTCCTTTCAGACGTACCGGAATGGAGAATTCCGTTTCATAATCATTATTCAATGTCTGAAGCAGCCAGAAACCACTGGCAATGAAGAAGAAGAATAAAAAAATTAAGAACTCTCTGCTCTTATCACTGAGCAGAAAGTCCTTAATTTTTCTCGCTGTTTTTAAATATATGCGTTTTATGTTCCTACGATCAATCATAGGCTCACTATTCAAATTTATTTAGCAGCCTGATTACTGTTAGCATCTGCAGCTGCTGCAAATATAGAATTCTTATCAATTCTAATCTTAACATTAGAAGCGATTTCAAGTACTATATCATTATCATTAATCTCTTTGATAACACCATGAATACCGCCGGCAGTAATCACTTTTTGGTTTACCTGAAGCGATTTGCGGAAGTTTGCAATTTCTTTTTGCTTTTTGTTTTGTGGACGAATCATGAAAAAATACATGATAGCAAACATGGCAATCAGAAGAATCCACATCATGCTACCACCACCAGGGGCTGCGGCAGGAGCTTGCAAGAATACGGTCATTAAATTCATAAATTATTCGTTTTTAGTTTTTAATACTCAACAAAGATATCAGTTTTTAGCCAACTTACCTTCTTTTTTTAATTGATTAACTATTCCGTCTAATGTACCATTTACGAAACTTCCGCTCTTTATCGTACTATAGACTTTAGCAATCTCTACATACTCATTTAACGAAACACTCACAGGAATGTTCGGAAAACTTAGAATTTCTGCTAATGCACATTGCATTATTATCACGTCCATAAAGGCTACACGATCCAAATCCCAATTACGAGTATTCTCACTGATCAGATGACGATAGTAGTCGCAGTTCAAGATAGCACGACGGAACAAACGACGAGCAAACTCCTGGTCCTCCTCATCTTTGAACTCAGGCAGCAAAGTCTGATTGGCACCATTCTTTTCCTCAAAACGTTTGATTGTCTTCAGAACAAAAGTATCTACGATTTCTTTGTCATCGTTCCAGTAAAGGCTCTGGTCTTCCAACAAAGTATCCAATGCTTCGTTATTAAAAATAAATGCTTTATAGAGCTTTCTCCATAATTCACGGTCTGTTTCATAAGACTTATCAGGCGAAGCCATATACTCCTTATATATATCAGAAGATATAATCTTCTCATACAAACCCTTGATAAAATCTTCGTCATTTGTCCACGACCGTTTTTGGTTGGCAGCAAAGTCAAGCAACTGCTTATTCACTTCCAATTGAGAAACGAACTTGTTTTCTACGAATTTCATGTTGGGATACAACTCCTCTGCGGTCGGAGCTAACTTGGCTTTTGCCGCATCAATGCGTTTTTGTGCGTAAGTCGTCAGAGCCACCATCAGCATCAGCAAATAATTATAAAGGTCATACGCTTTCGAAAGACTAAAGAATAATTCTTTCTCCGCTGAGTCTAAATTTTTACTGCCATTCTGATAATAAGCATATACAATCTGTATAATCTTAAGACGAATAAGAACTCTGTTAATCATAAATCTATTAATCAATACTGTTGTTAACGAGTTGCAAAAGTAGACATTTTTAATGAGTTTACGCAAATAAATCACATTTTTTAATGCAGATATTCATTATCCGGGCTTTTTCTTTTGACAGTTTAAAAAAAATCGTCATTTTTGAAGCCAATTACAACAAGAAACCTAAAATATGGAAGACTTAAAGAAAAAAGGAGCGGACATGAACGATAAGGAGATTGTATTCTCCAAATCCATTAAAGCAGGTAAACGAATCTACTATCTGGATGTAAAAAAGAACAGAAAAGATGAAATGTTTCTTGCAATCACTGAAAGCAAGAAAGTGGTGACCGGTGAAGGCGAAGATGCACAGGTAAGTTTTGAGAAACATAAGATTTTCTTATATAGGGAAGATTTTGAAAAGTTCATGAACGGTCTGAATGAAGCTATTAATTTCATTAACCAGAAAGAAATGCCGGAAGTTATAGGCGATATGAATGCAAAAGCAGATGCAGAGCATGTTATAGATGCAGATGCCGATGCAAATATAGAAGCAACACTGGAGACTATAGCTGAAATGAATGAAAAAGGTATGGAATTGGACGGAGAAATCAAGATTGATATAGATTTTGAAGAGCCAACTCTTTGATAATTCAAAAAGAAGCTGTACTTTTGCACCGCTTTTTTGCAACATTGTGTGGTAACCCCACATCGTGCGATGGTGAATTAAGCAACAAAACAACTTAATTTAGAGTAACACAAAAAATTAAAGAAATGAAATCAATTGAAGTAAAAGGTACTGCAAGAACTATTGCAGAACGTTCTTCGGAACAAGCAAGAGCTTTGAAAGCTATTCGTAAAGACAACGGTGTACCATGCGTACTCTACGGAGGAGGTGAAAACATTCACTTCACTGTACCTGCTGATGGTCTGCGCAACTTGGTTTACACTCCGCACATCTACGTAGTTGACCTCGTAATCGATGGCAAGAAAGTAAACGCTATCATGAAGGATATTCAATTCCACCCGGTAAAAGATACTATCCTGCACGTTGACTTCTATCAGATTGACGAATCTAAACCCATCGTAATGGAAGTTCCGGTACAGATGGAAGGTTTGGCAGAAGGTGTTAAGGCCGGTGGTAAACTGGTATTGCAGATGCGTAAGCTGAAAGTGAAAGCTTTATATAACGTTATTCCTGAGAAACTGACTATAAATGTTGCTCACTTGGGTCTGGGTAAGACTGTTAAAGTCGGTGAGTTAAACTTCGAAGGTTTGGAATTGATGAACGCAAAAGAAGCTGTTGTATGCGCTGTTAAGCTGACTCGTGCTGCAAGAGGTGCCGCTGCTGCTGCAGGCAACTAATTAGTTCTTTCGTAAGAAGACATATTCCGGAACGCGGGTTAACGCAGAAGACGCAGATTACATTAATCCGCGAACGCTGCGATAATCCGCGTTCCTCGTTTACTATTATTCTCATAGCATAACTATTTATAGCTTATAGTTTTCTAAAAACATTATTCAGAAACATGAAATATTTAATTGTTGGATTAGGGAATATAGGTCCTGAATATCACGAAACCCGCCATAACATAGGTTTTATGGTAGTAGATGCATTGGCAAAAGAAGCAGGTGCAACTTTCAACGACGGACGTTACGGCTTTACCACTACCCTATCCGTCAAAGGACGCCAACTGTTATTACTAAAACCTTCTACATTCATGAACCTCAGCGGAAATGCCGTGCGTTACTGGATGCAGAAAGAAAACATTCCATTGGAAAATGTGTTAATAATAGTAGATGACCTTGCCCTACCTTTCGGAACTTTGCGCCTAAAAGGAAAAGGCAGCGATGCCGGACACAACGGTTTAAAACATATTGCTGCTATTCTGGGTACACAGAATTATGCCCGACTTCGTTTCGGTATCGGTAACGAATTTCCACGAGGCTGCCAAGTGGACTACGTGCTGGGACATTTTACCGAAGAAGATCAGAAAACGATGGATGAACGTCTGAAAACAGCAGGAGAGATCATCAAGAGTTTCTGCCTAGCAGGAATTGATATTACAATGAATCAATTTAACAAAAAGTAGTTAACAGATAATAGCTACTTCCTCCTAAAATAATTATGAGTGAAGCAAGAATAGATAAATGGATGTGGGCCGTGCGCATTTTCAAAACACGCACCATCGCTGCCGAGGCATGTAAGAAAGGTCGCATCAACATCAATGGAGCATTGGCAAAGGCTGCTCGTACAGTGAAACCAGGCGATGTTATACAAGTGCGTAAACCACCTGTTACCTACTCTTTCAAAGTACTGCAAGCCATTGAGAAACGTGTCGGGGCAAAGCTCGTTGCAGAGATGATGGAGAATGTAACGACTCCCGACCAGTATGAATTATTGGAAATGAGTCGTGTCAGCGGCTTCATAGACCGTGCTAAAGGTGCCGGCCGCCCTACAAAGAAAGATCGACGGAGTCTGGAGGAGTTCACTACTCCCGAATTTATGGATGATTTTGACTTTGATTTTGATTTTGAAGAAGAGTAAAAGAGAACACATTATATATTATGAGCGAAAAGAAGATAAAATGGGGATTCATTGGTTGCGGGGAAGTAACCAAACATAAAAGTGGTCCCGCCTTCCAGAAAGTAGAAGGTTCAGAAGTGATTGCTGTCATGAGCCGCGATGGCGCCAAAGCCAAAGCTTATGCTCAGGAAAGAGGTATTCCAAAGTGGTATAATGATGCTCAGGAACTGATTGATGACGAAGATGTGAATGCCATCTATATCGCCACTCCACCTTCTTCGCACGCCACCTATGCCATCATGGCAATGAAAGCAGGTAAACCTGTTTATATAGAAAAGCCTATGGCGGTAACATACGAGGAATGCTGCCGTATCAACCGTATCTCAAACGAAACAGGAGTTCCTTGTTTTGTGGCTTATTATCGCCGTTATCTTCCCTATTTTCTGAAAGTAAAGGAATTAGTAGAAAATGGAACGATTGGTAATATTATCAATATACAAATCCGCTTTGCCCAACCTCCCCGGGACTTGGATTATAACAAAGAAAATCTTCCGTGGCGAGTACAACCGGACATTGCCGGAGGAGGCTATTTTTATGATTTAGCTCCACACCAGATTGATTTATTACAAGATATGTTCGGCTGCATCCTGGAGGCTAATGGATACAAAAGTAATCGTGGCGGACTCTATCCGGCCGAAGATACTTTAAGTGCATGTTTCCAGTTCGACAGTGGGTTAGTAGGTAGTGGTTCCTGGTGTTTTGTAGCACACGACTCTGCACGTGAAGACCGCATTGAAGTTATCGGAGATAAGGGAATGATTTGTTTCTCCGTATTTACTTACGATCCCATCGCCCTGCATACGGAAAAAGGAAGAGAAGAAATTCCGGTTGCAAACCCTGAGCATGTACAACAACCACTTATTCAAGCCGTTGTAGATCATCTTTTAGGTAAATCCATTTGTACCTGCGACGGAGCAAGCGCAACGCTCACAAACTGGGTAATGGACAAGATACTTAATAAACTTTGATACTAATATTAAGTATTGGGTATGGTGTGCTGAGAATCATATAATAAAGAATCACAAGCCACTACCCAATACTTAATATCCAAGACCTATCACAGTTCTTTCTTCACTGCCTCAATCAACTCATTATATTCAGCATCCGTCAAGTATACCTTTCCCGGATTCATCTGAAATGTACCACCATAATCAGGACCATCTACATACTTCGGTGCAAGATGGAAATGCAAGTGTGATAATTTATCGGAATATGCACCGTAATTGATCTTTTCAGGATTAAAAGCTTTCTGCATAGCACGGGTTACGCGAGTAACATCTTCCATAAAAGCATTACGGTCTTCATCACTCAATTCATTCAAATCATTGACATGGTCTTTATAAGATACAAGACAACGTCCTCTGTAGGTTTGCTCTTTAAACAAAAATACGCGGGATACACTCAATTCAGCAAACTCAATCATCAGATTGTGCAGAGTCTCATTATTCTGACAATACAAACATTCTTTCGGATCACTTTTCATGATATTCTTGATTTATTATTTATGTTTACGGAGCAAAGATAAACTTTCTATCCTTATTCCATGTCGACATTTTCATTCTTTTGTCCCACTAATTTATACACATCCGCATTTTCCCCTACTAGCCAGACCACGTCATCCTCCATAAACGGTTCATGCGGGTCGGGCGCGTGCAAAGTTTCCTCTCCTCTCTCCACGCCTACAATAAGACAATGATACTGCTCACGAATACCGGATTCACGCAGCGTCTTACCTAAAAATACGGAGTGGGCATCTACACGGAACTGACGCAAAATCATCTCACTCTTTTCAACTACATCTGTTTCTAAGATTGCTGCTTTCTCCATCTCCGAACTAAACCGGTTCAGTTCTTCATCCGTACCTATAACCTGTATTTTATCTTCCGGGAAAAGACGCACGGAAGCTCCCGGTATATTAATTCTCTTCCTTCCACGGAGAATAGAGGCTACATGTATACCATATTTCTTTCCGAAATTGAGTTCTGCAAGTGTTTTCCCTGCCCATGCCGACTCCCCAGGTACTTCAAAATCCGTCAGGTGCAGATCGCGGGATAACAGACGTCCGGCATACTCCGGCTTTTTCTCACCCATATATTCAGCACGCATATCACGATAACGAAGATTCTGAAAAAACTTCCGTTCTATCATGATAGACTGCTTCTTCAGTTGGCGGGATAATATCATCATTATAACCAGTAAAACCGCTACCCCCAGCAACAGGCCGACAGAAACTTTAAACAAACCGGATATCACAAACATTACAAATGAAACAGCTATCAATATACGGATAACAATAGTTGCCACCAGCGGTGCACGATTCCCCCGGCTATCATTCCATAAAGTAACGAACTCAGCAGAATGATTCTTTTTAATCATAATAGCCCGCAAGAAAGGTGAGATAAACAAAATGATCACCACTGCTACAAGCAATCTTCCCCAGATACCGGGTATATGTTCCAGAAACAACGGAACAAGAAAGCGGAAAGCCAAAGCAACTACTGCAATGCTGACTATGGAATAAACAATCGTAATTCGCGTCAAAGCCAGAATAAGTTTCTTCCATAAACTCTCATGATTCATGGTCTGAGAACCGGAAGAATAATGCAACAAAAAGTTTTTCCATTTGGCTGGCAAATGCGTATCAACGAAATTAGAGGCCGGTTCGGCAAAACGAATCATATAAGGGGTGAGGAAAGTAGTAATAACCGAAACCGCTACTACAATGGGATATAGAAAATCACTCGTCACATGGAGAGATACACCCAAAGATGCTATAATAAAAGCAAACTCACCAATCTGAGTCAGACTGAAACCACACTGCATAGCCGTTTTCAAAGGTTGCCCTGCCAGCAGAACTCCCAATGTACCAAATAAGGATTGCCCCAAAATTACTGCCAAGGTGATCACAATAATCGGAAGCGCATACTCCACAATCATAGCAGGATCAACCATCATACCTACCGACACAAAGAATACAGCTCCAAAAAGATCCTTCACCGGCTTTACCAACCGTTCAATACTCTCCGCTTCTACCGTTTCGGCCAAAATAGAACCCATGATAAAGGCACCGAAAGCTGCGGAAAATCCTGTACGGGCAGCCATTACCACCATTCCGAAACAGAGGCCTAGCGAAACGATAAGCAATGTTTCTTCACTCATCAATTTGCGGCAACGTTTCAGTAATTCCGGTATCAGATAGATGCCTACCACAAACCAAAGTATCAGGAAGAAGAGAAGTTTTCCAATACTTTCCAGCATTTCCGATCCTTCGAAATTATGCCTCACTGCCATGGTAGACAGCATTACCATCAGTACAATGGCAAGAATATCTTCCAGTATCAGCACACTAAGTACTAACCCCGTGAATTGTTTCTTGCGCATCCCCAGATCATCAAATGCCTTATAAATAATAGTTGTAGAAGACATCGCAATCATACCACCCAGGAAGATGCTATCCATACGTTGCCAACCAAAGCCTGTACCTACAGTAATCCCCAAAAGGATCATACAAAATATAATGGTACAGGCAGCAATGATAGCTGCGCCGCCCACTTTCACAATTTTCTTGAAGCTAAACTCCAGTCCCAATGCAAATAAAAGAAAGATTACACCAATATCTGCCCAGGTCTGGATATTCGCCGTATCCATCACAGAAGGGGTATATGGCATATGAGGACTCGCCAGGAAACCTGCCACTACATACCCCAAAACCAATGGTTGTTTCAGTTTCTTGAACAATAGCGTCATGACTCCTGCACAAATCAGTATCAACGCTAAATCATTTATCAAAGTAGCTAAATGTGACATATTATTTGTCCTTTCGTGTTTCTGCTGACAAAAGTAGCAATTTTTATAGCATAAATAATTGTTATGCCACAAACTTTTTTTCTTGCAACATTGTTGAATTAACAATCAATCATTCAAAACATATTATTATGGAAGAAAAGAAAGAAGTACGTGAAGAAAGAAATAAAGAGAAGTTGGCAAATGCTGATTGGGTCATGGCAGAATTTTATGCAACCTGGTGTCCGCATTGCAAACGAATGCAACCCATTGTAGAGGAATTTAAGAAATCAGTGAAAGGAATCCTTGAAGTGGTGCAAATTGATATCGACCAGGAAAGCGCGCTTGCTGATTTGTATACTATCGAAACAGTTCCTACATTTATATTAATAAGGAAAGGTGAACAACTTTGGAGACAATCAGGAGAAATGCCTCTCGAAAGGTTAGAGAAAACAGTGAAAGATCTTAAGCCCTAAAAATGATAGTGAGGGATATGTTCAAAATCCCATATCCCTCCTTCTAGTAATACTTATGGCCTGCTATCAGGCATTAAAGCGATTTCAATTTTATAAGCACCTGCAGATTCCGGCAACAGCACCTTTCCTTTGAAAGTTTTAAATCCAGCCCTCTTGACACTACAAGTATGCTCACCCGGAAATGTATGTAATGCATAAGATTCCGGTCCTAAATAAACAAAAGGTTCTCCATCTATTTCTACAACAGCATCCCTTAAAGCAATTCCACAAGGTGGTTTAATAGTACAGAGAGCGGTTTTCCCGATGGAATTGCAAGGTTCAAGCACCACTTTTGCCGGAGTATCCTTTCCTAAAACCACTTTCACCGTCTTTATTTTCAATCCACGAAGAATATACGTACCGGGAGATGCCCAAAAAGAACCGGACACGCCTGCGGTATATGCGACCAATGACATCGTTTCATCAATCAGTTCTACCTGCCCACCGGCATCCTCCTTATTTTCTTTCTCAAATATGATTTGCTGAAGTTTGGACGCATCACAAACAAGCAGATTCTCTTTATCCTTCTCTACAGTAAACACACCTCTGACCTGATAATGAGAATCAACTGAACGATATTCGTAAGTGCCCACCGGCAGCATGCCTGAAGCACGCATCCTCAACCTGTAACGGTTATCCCAGGAACCACCCGCATTCAATGGAATAAAATCCAGAAGAGGAATCCACATCTTCATATCCGGCGCCTTGCCTGTTACCCTGACCGGTGCACATTCAGAGTGAACGGTGTAATCAAAATAAACCGTTTTCGATTCTCCCTTTACATCAAATTTCTGAAAAGAAGTTTCTTTGTACATAGAATCTATCGTACAAGTATACTCACCATCAGGCAAATACACCTTAGAACCAGGTGCATAGGAACCTATTTTCAATCCATTTTGATTAAGCTGTATATTATACTTTATCCTTCTGGGAGCATTCTTCATTCCCAAAGTTATCCGAGTGAACGAAGGTAATATAACCTTTACCTCTACATTCTCTCTCACCTCAAAAGTATCAGCCATTGCGTACACAGAATCTCCACCAAAACACCAGTAAGAAGCTCCTTTAGGAACATAAATACTGGTTTTCCAAATACCGATTTTATTCTTGACAAGCGGTGAAGTATAAGTCAGCAAATGGCTAAGTTGCCCTGCAGAAGCGACAACCTGAGGCGAAACCCGGAACTCGACCTTTACATGTCTTGGAATATCAGGACAAGTCATTGATGCAGTTACAAGTTTAAACCCTTTAAAACTGATTTTTGTAGAAACATCCGTTTCATCCAAATTTATCAGGCCCTTACAATGGTAATGCCCATGAGAGATTATAAAACTCCCAGTTCCACTTACAGGTAAAGCAACTTCCGCTACTCCTTTTTTATCAGTAATAATATCAGTGGTTATATTAATCCCTTCACGTCTTCTTTCAACGTATCTAATATGAATTGATGCACTCACCAACGGATCTCCATCAATCCCCGTCAAATGAAAACTTTGGCATACTAGTTTTTCGTCGTTATCTCCAACCATAATGCGAATCTTAAAAGTGCTATATCCGTGTTTTATAAAAATATCCGGCCAAAGTTAAGGATATTTTTATTATCACAATTCGCCAACTCCCAAAAAAATTAATCTAATTGAAATTCTCCTTTATTCAAAGTAAGCTTTAAGCAACTCCCATCTAAGTTAAACGACTTTTTCTCACTATAGAAAGAATATATTCTCACCGTATTGAGAAGAAATACTCATCATATTGAGAAAAAGATCTCACCCCATTGAGAAAATATTCTCAATACAATGAGAATAGCTGAGAAAAAGCAGAGCTGTTACCACTTAATATAGTAGCAAGAATCTTACTCCCAATCATACTTCTCCACATACGTGTCATACACAGGTTCTTCCTTGATTCCATGATTAAGGAAAATCTGACGAATGTGTTCCTGCTGGGTAGGAGTAGCAAGGCGTTCCTGGTTTTTGATGCGATAATACATATTTCTGCCAAGGAAAAAATAAATCTCGCGTTTAATGACAAGAGCTTCGGCATGCGGAATCTTATCCAGCAGATGAGTGATACCTGAGGCATAGCGTTTCATACGATCAGGTATAAAAAAGGAACAGGGTTCAACTTCCTGAGAAGCTGTGAGGGCAGGATTCACAACACAAACAACGGTGAGCTGCAAGGGAATGTAGGAGGTTACCAAGTAACGCAGACATTTGGCGGCGCGTGGACATTTTGTGTTAAAGCAATGAGCGAAGGCATAAGGTACCTCGCTGTAGTCAAAATCGGGTTTCATATTCTATTATAATAAAAACATTATTCAAATAAAGCTATATGCATCTAAAACGCACATATCAAAAAGCACTGACAAAGATAGAACTTGTTTTTCAAACTCTACAGTTGATTACTCAAATAATCCGTCAAGCTATCTTCACGCTCCAAACCAAACTTCTTACGCAGGCGGTAGCGAATGGTCTCGACACCACGAACGGAGATATTCAGTAAAGGAGCTATTTCCTTTACAAAAAACAAATAAAAAAAGAGATACATTCTTTGTAGAACATATCTCTTTTCTTTTGAGCCTCTTGTCGGATTCGAACCAACGACCCCGAGATTACAAATCACGTGCTCTGGCCAACTGAGCTAAAGAGGCGGGTGGGCAAGCTTACTATATCGCGCCGCTACAACCAACTACCTTTGCTGCGATCAAGCCCTGGAGGATTCGAAGGGAGCTGGCCGTATAGGACTTACCCGTTTTTCTTGTTTGCGGGTGCAAAGGTAGGCATTTTTATGAAACATGCAATACTTTGCCCAAACTTTTTTCAACTTTAACAAGAATACACGGGCTACAAACAATATTATTTATACCTTTGCGCCATTATTCCTAATGAAAGATGACAGAAAACAAAGGTTACTTGCAACGATATGCCATGTTGTTCGGCACTTACTTGGGCGGTTTTTGGATTTTGAAATTCATACTGTTCCCTCTGGGTATCACCGTACCATTTCTCTTTTCCATTTTTATAGGACTAACTTTATGCGTGCCCTTTATGGCGTATTATTACGTGCGCATGTACCGGAACATGGTATGTGGCGGGACAATAAGTTTTCTTCATGCATGGATTTTCACCGTATTTATGTATATGTTTGCCGCATTGCTTACGGCCGTGGCACATTATATATATATCCGCTTTATTGACCAAGGGTTTATATTGAATTCCTATGAAACGATGTTGAACTCCTGGGAAACCATGCTGAATAATCCTACATATAAAGCTGTGCCCGGCATTGACGCATATATTGAACAATTAAGGGAAGGCTTAAGCCAGGCGCGTTCACTGACTCCGATAGAAATCACGATGCAAATGATGTCGATGAATGTTTTTGTGGGATCATTACTTGCCATTCCCACCGCTTTGTTTGTTATGAAGCGCCCACCGGCAGACTCTATCGGAGGAAGATAAAATAAGAGATAGTGTATATAGAAAACAGTTTAATCGTAATATAGAAAGATGGATATTTCAGTTGTCGTTCCTTTGTATAATGAAGAAGAATCACTTCAGGAACTGTACGCATGGATTGAACGGGTGATGAAAACCCACGGCTTTTCATACGAAGTAATTTTCGTGAATGACGGAAGTACCGACCGCTCCTGGCAAATTATCGAAAAGCTGAGTCGAGAATCAGATGCAGTACATGGCATTAAGTTCCGCCGTAATTATGGCAAGTCTCCGGCATTATATTGTGGCTTTGAAAAGGCACAAGGAGATGTTGTCATTACAATGGATGCAGATTTACAGGATAGCCCGGACGAAATACCCGAACTATACCGGATGATAACAGAGGATGATTACGACCTGGTATCCGGCTGGAAAAGGAAACGTTACGATCCGCTTTCAAAAACCATTCCTACAAAAATATTCAATGCAACGGCACGCAAAGTATCCGGTATCAAAAACTTGCACGACTTTAATTGCGGCTTGAAAGCCTACAAAAAAGATGTGGTGAAGAACATTGAAGTGTATGGCGAAATGCATCGTTATATCCCCTACCTTGCCAAGAATGCCGGTTTCAAAAAGATCGGAGAAAAGATTGTTCAACACCAGGCACGCAAATTCGGCAAGACGAAGTTCGGCGGTTTGAATCGTTTCTTTAATGGATACCTGGACCTGATCTCACTTTGGTTCCTGTCAGCCTTCGGAGTAAAACCGATGCACTTCTTCGGACTTCTCGGTTCACTTATGTTCATCTTCGGCTTTATTGCAGTAGTCATTGTAGGCGCTACAAAACTATACCACATACATAGCGGGATGCCTTACCGTTTGGTTACCGACTCCCCCTACTTCTACTTATCGCTGACCGCCATGATTATCGGAACACAATTGTTCCTTGCCGGCTTCCTTGGCGAACTGATTTCACGCAATGCCCCTGAACGAAATAAATATCAAATAGAAAAAACAATATAAGACTATGAGAAAATTAGTAAAACTGATATTGCTTTGTCTGATTGCTTATCCTATTATCAGTATCGTTTCTTCCTGTTCGGAAGAAGAAGACTGCTCAATGAATGCACGCCCGATGATGCAATGCTATCTTTATAAAATAGACGGAGAGACAGAAAGAGTTATGAATGATACTCTTGACTCGCTCACCATCACCGCATTCGGCACAGATTCTATCATCCTCAATAACCAGAAGAGAGTACACGGATTATCATTACCACTACGCTATACGGCAGACTCCACCGTACTGGTATTTCATTATAGCAAAGACGTTAAGATTAAAAAAGATACGATTGTCATCCGCCAGAAGAATACGCCTTATTTCCTTTCAATGGATTGCGGCTACCAGATGAAGCAAAGCATCACAGGCAGATCATATAGCCGTCATCTACTTGACTCCATATATATTCAAACAGCAGAAGTAAGCATTTATGGAACGGAAAATCTTAAGCTCTTTTATCGTAATTAATCTGGTGCTTTGTTTGTTGGCCGGATTTCCGGTACAAGCACAAAACAGCAACCGTCCTCCTGCCTCTAATCCGCCGAAAGAGCAAAAGAAAGAAGTGGATGAGGAAGCTTTCCCGCTATACAATGGCGTGAGTGTCAGTGTTGATTTATGGGGTATCGGAAGCAAAGCTTTCGGAAGTGATTTTATAAGTTCGGAAGTAGCGGTGGATGTTAACCTCAAAAACCGTTTCTTCCCGATAGTAGAACTTGGATATGGCGGCACCGATGCATGGAATGATAATGGTACCCACTACAAGAGCAATGCGCCATATTTCCGTATCGGAATGAATTACAACGCTCTTTTCAAAAAGAAATTCAAGAATTACCTGTTTGTGGGACTACGTTACGCCATGAGTAGTTTCAAGTATGATATAGCAACCCTATCGGTAGATGATCCTATCTATGGCGGAGGCATTGGTAATCCGAACCAGGTAGATGACATCTGGGGTGGAAGTTTACCTTTCAACCACAAAGGAATGAAAGGGTCCATGCAATGGTTTGAATTTTGTGTCGGCATTCGTGCACATATATGGAAAGAACTCTATATGGGCTGGGGATTGCGCTTCAAATTCCGCACAAGTTCATCTACAGGAGAGTATGGAGATCCTTGGTATGTACCCGGATTTGGCAAATATGGCTCCAACACAATGGGCGTGACTTATACAATCACTTATAAACTACCATTCTAAAACTATGACCGGATTAGAGATTTGGCTTCTTGCCGTGGGACTCGCGATGGATTGCTTCGCCGTCTCCATAGCCAGTGGCATTCTTCTGAAACGTACGCTATGGCGGCCTATGCTGACCATGGCTTTTTTCTTTGGATTATTCCAAGCTATCATGCCACTCCTCGGGTGGATAGGTGCCAGCACATTCAGCCATCTGATAGAGAGTCTGGATCATTGGATTGCTTTCGCCATTCTTGCTTTTCTGGGCGGACGCATGGTCAGAGAGTCTTTCAAGGACGAAGATTGCAAAAAAGAATACGACCCGAAAAGCTTAAAAGTAGTGCTCGCATTAGCCGTTGCAACCAGTATCGATGCATTGGCCATTGGAGTCTCATTTGCATTTCTGGGTATGCGTGATTTTTCAGAAATACTCCCTCCTATTTCTATCATTGGCTTTGTATCTTTCGCCATGTCTCTTATAGGATTACTATTCGGTATCCGCTTTGGATGTGGCATTGCACGAAAACTACGGGCAGAGCTCTGGGGAGGTATTATCCTGATTATCATCGGAACCAAAATATTAATAGAACACTTGTTTTTCAACTAAACTTCGCTTATGGAAAAGAAGGCACAGAGAAATTTCTTATGGATTGCCCTACTTGTACTGGGAACAATCTGGATACTTGCGCGTCACAACCGTACGCAACCTTATTATACAATAAACGGATTGATATTCGGCACGGTTTATAATATAACCTATCAGTATGATGGTGACTTGAAAGTTGAAATTGACGAAGAATTGAAGAGGTTTGACGGCTCTCTGTCCCCTTTCAATGATACGGCCACAATTACGCGAATCAACCGCAACGAGGATATTGTACCGGACACTTTTTTCACGAATGTATTCCATCGTAGTATGGAAATTTCCGAAGAAACGGATGGTGCATTCGACATTACGGTTGCCCCATTGGCCAATGCCTGGGGGTTTGGTTTCAAGAAAGGCGCATTTCCTGATTCGACCATGATAGATAGTCTGCTGGACATTACGGGATATACCAAAGTAGCCCTATCCAATGAGGGAAAGGTTGTGAAGCAGGATAAACGCATGATGCTATCATGTAGTGCCGTTGCTAAAGGGTATGCCGTAGATGTAATAGCACAATTTCTCGCAAAGAAAGGCATTAAGAATTTCATGGTAGAGATAGGTGGAGAAATCGTAGCTCAGGGAGAAAATCCAAAGAAAGATTTGTGGCGCATCGGTATCAACAAACCGGTAGATGATTCGCTTTCTATCAATCAGGAATTACAAACAGTACTGAGTGTAACAGGTGTGGGTATCGCTACTTCAGGCAATTACCGTAATTTCTATTATAAAGATGGAAAGAAATATGCACATACCATCGACCCAAGAACGGGATATCCGGTACAACACAACATCTTATCCGCCACGGTAATAGCCAAAGATTGCATGAGTGCTGATGCTTATGCTACCGCTTTCATGGTGATGGGATTGGAAGAAGCCGAACGTTTTGCCAATGCCCATCCAGATATTGATGCCTGCTTTATCTACACAGATGAAAATGGGAAACTTCAAACATACTATACGAAAGGGATGGAACGGTTTATATCAAAGAAATAAGAATTCTTGAGTTCAACTTATAAATGCAACTTTTTGGGTGCGGATAATAAGCAATA